>CAZDNS010000079.1:4994-7932 GCA_964506845.1 uncultured Planctomycetia bacterium
GCAAGCTACATTCGGCACAAGAGGAGGCAGGGTCATTTCTTCCCCTACCCGTCCCGATTTAATCGGGATTCCCTTTTGAGGGAAATCGGCCCGCCTACCATATCTTTAATGAGCAGATACTTGACATCGAAGATGTCAAGTATAGTCCCAAAGCTTTGGGACGTCTGCGAATTAAACCCTTGACATTTTGTCTTAGAAAAGTTGTATCCATAACAAAATGTCAAGGGTCAAATTCAGACAACAATTTACGTTTACTTCGTTCCATAAATTGTGTCTTCATTTGACTTAGGTAGAAAGGCTCGGAGATTATTTTATTATTATAATCCCAAAAATATTTTTTGCAATATATCTATTTACCCTTTAGAAATATAAGTCTCGCTTGCCCTCTTTAATTTTAGCGAGGCGGGATTTCGTCTCTTTTAGTAGATTTTTATCTTCGATTTTTTCAAGATAAAATTTAATTAGTTTATTGCCCTTTTCATATATACCGTCCTCGGCAAAATCCTCAAGATACTCTGCAAATGTCAAAATTCCATTTGGCCTGCAGAATTTATGGATTTCGCCAGGTTTGGAAAGGTTCATAAATTTCTCTCCAGTTCGGCCAATACGATAGCATGCGGCACAGAAACTGGGCAATAATCCATCTTCTAAAACACTATCCACAACCTCATAAAGCGACCTCTGGTCATGAAGTTCAAACTGTACCCTCTTACCTGTATCTCTTCCGTATCCACCAGGAGAGGTAACCGAAGCAGCAGAGGCCTGGGATATGCCTATTTTAAAGGCACTTTTTCTTATTGCGGGGGTCTCTCGCGTTGTAATAATCATTCCCGTATAGGGAACAGCCAGCCTTAAGACTGCTATAAGTTTAAGAAAATCCTCATCGCTTACCTTATAAGCGGGTTTATACACGACACTCGGCGCAGGGCAAAATCTGGGGACAGAAATCGTATGCGGGCCAACGCCGAGGTTCTTATCAAGATACTGCGCGTGGGAAATGAGCGCCAACACTTCAAAGTGCCAATCATATAACCCGAAAAGAACCCCTATTCCCAAATCATCAAGCCCTGCTTCAAAGGCTCTTATATGGGCAGTGATTTGTCTGTCATAATCCGCCTTTGGGCCACAGTGGAGTTTTTCATAGGTTGGCCGATGATAGGTTTCCTGAAAAAGCTGATAGGTGCCTATATTTGCTTTCTTAAGCTTACGGTAGTTCTCTACTGTTGTAGCTGCTATGTTTACATTCACCCTTCGGATATTTCCCTTTTCAGTCCTAACAGAATAAATCCTTTCTATAATCTCTGTTACATAGTCAATGGAGTTGTTGGCCGGGTCTTCTCCAAACTCAAGAAGCAAGCGCTTATGCCCCATATCTATAAGAAATTTTGTCTGCTCTTCTACTTCTTTAAGGGTTAATTTCCTACGCACAAGCCCTTTGTTTCTCCTATGGAAGTTGCAGTATTCGCAATCATTGACACAGAAATCAGAGATATAAAGTGGCGCAAAGAATACAAGCCTTTCCCCGTATATCTGAAACTTTATTCTATGGGCGATGTCAAAAAGCGCCTTTTTTGCGTCCGTGTCATTACAGTTTATAAGAAGGCTTGCTTCTTCTAAATCCAATCCCTTTAACTGCCTTGCCTTTTTAAAAATATCAAGCAGGGTCTTTTGGGAGGGATTTTTTGTCTTTTTTAAGATTCCGTAGATTTTTCTTTCGTTAATAATATCCTGCTTCATAGTGTTATCTTAGTTTTGAACATACCTGAGAAATAGAGAAATAGGGGTCAGGTCTCCACTCTACACATTTATATTCTTTTCTATTCCAAAAAAATAGGGGTCAGGTCTCCACTCTACACATTTATATTCTTTTCTATTCCTGATAATATGCTGTCTATATCTTTATCCTCTTGCCTTGTCCTTTCTGTCCTGGCGAAAGCTTGGCTAACCCCCGTATCTCTTATTTTACCATAAAAGGCCGCTATCTCCATTAATGTTTTTGGGGTATATTTCCGCGATAGATATAGGCAAAATTTTCTCTGTAGTTTTTTGTCGGATTTAATGGTTTCTTCTACGGCCTTTTTAATCCTTTCCAAAGATGGCGCATCTCTCTGCCTTAGCCCTTTTATGGCTGGAACCTCGGGATCTTCATCAGCATGAATAAATCTATTGATGATATCTCCTGCGAATTCCGCGCTTCCCAGAATTACGCCATTTATAATATTTTCCTTTATGACGTCGCCTTCGCTGCCAATACCATCCATTACGAAGTCCTTGTATAATCTCTTTGCCTTGGGGATATTGTTATTGAACATTTTCAGGATAAAAGCGGTATTAAGCCATGCTGGCGCATTATAACCAGAAGAAACAAAATAACGATAACTGCTGAAAGGATAATCCTTCGGGTCTTTTACAATGCAGGCTCGTAGGGCGTTTAAATGAATATACCTTGAAAGGTGGTGGAGATATTCATCCTGTTGAGCCAGAATAGCTTTATATCGGCCCTGATAAAGCGGCCCTGTTCGTTTTCTCTTCGCATTATAGTATGCAGCATAACCTGCGTTGATATAGTGAATAACTTTGGCTAGATTTGCCCTTGGGGTTTCTAGGATTAGATGATAGTGGTTGTTCATGAGGATATAGCTGTGAAAGATTGCGCCGTAGCAAGTGTGGGCAAATTCTAAATATGACAGGAACTTCTCCTTATCGCTGTCAGATACAAAAATATCCTTTCTTTCTATTCCACGCTGAACGATATGATAAAAAGCGCCTTCATATTCTATTCTTAACGGCCGTGCCATGGTATTATCCTTTTACTTTTACAAACAAATAATACCATCAGTGAATTGGATTTGTCAAGTGTGGAGACCTGACCCCCTTTATGCCCAAGATTTATTGATCTTTTTTCCGTAAATAAATGAACCAGTAGATGAGGGCAACT
>CAZDNS010000080.1:0-7869 GCA_964506845.1 uncultured Planctomycetia bacterium
CCTGAGGAGCGAAGCGACGAAGGATCTCATGAGATCCTTCAGCCCTTCGGGCTTCCCCGGCCCGCTCCGCTTTGCCGGGGCGGGCAGGATGAGCCCTCGGAGAAAAATAAAAAGAAAAACTCCCCGAGGGCTCAGTTAGATGATGTGGATGTAATAATTCTGGATGTTATAGGAGAATTAAAATACCTCTATGAACTTGCGAGCGTTGTGTTTATTGGCGGAAGCCTGATACCGCACGGCGGGCATAACCCGATAGAGGCTGCCTATTTTTCCAAACCAATTCTGTTTGGCCCGCATATGGATAATTTCAGGGAAATAAGCAGCATATTTCTGAATATGAATGCCGCAATAAGTGTAAAGGATGAAGAAGCCCTGCTATCAGCACTTCGAAGGCTTTCGGAAGATGCTGAGATGGTTAAGGCTTTTGGAGAAAATGCCGTTAACGCTGTTAGGCAGAATAAGGGGGTCAGCATAAGGACATTAAATCTTATTAAAGCCTATTTAAGATTGTAAAATACAGTATTTTACGGTATAATTATAAGATTAAAATCATTTACCCGTTAGAAAAGAATTTTCTAACGGGGTTTACAGCGTGCTAAGCTGTTCTGGCACGCTTGTTAAATTTTAAGGATATATAAGAGATATGGAATATAGCCGCGTTAATAGGATTATCTGTTTGTTGAAACCACTACTGTATCTGTGCTCTCTTATTTACTATGCGGTGGTTATAATCAGAAAGACGGCTTACAGATGGGGTATATTTAAGAGCGTTAGACTGGATTTAAGGGTTGTAAGCGTGGGGAATATAACCACAGGAGGGACCGGCAAGACGCCTCTTGTAATAATGTTGGCAGATTTTTTTAAAAAAAGCGGAAAAAAGGTTGCTGTATCCACAAGAGGTTACGGCGGAGAGTTTGTTAACAGCCAAACTGTGCTCAACCCGGATACTATTTTAGATGACGAAAAAGGTTACCTCGGAGATGAAATATATATTTTCAAGAGTCACTTAAAGGATATTCCCATACTTGTGGGAAAAGAAAGGGTCAAAATAATAAAAAAGGCATTAGAGGAAGAAAAACCCCACGTATTAATATTGGATGACGGCTTTCAGCATTTAAGACTTAAGAGGGATTTGGATATTGTTACGGTAAATGCCCTGAATCCTTTTGGTAATTATAATCTTATACCCTATGGTATCTTGAGGGAGCCCCTCTCATCTCTCAGGCGCACAGATATTTTTGTAATAACCAAGGCCGATTTAGCGGATGATATCGCCTATATAAAAGATTCTTTAAAAAAAGTTAATCCTAAGGCAGTTATAGTATGCTCTCAACATTTATTTAAGGGGCTCTATGAACTTGAAAGGCAAGAGGGGATAGATAAATCCAGCCTGAAGGATAAAAAGATAGGCACAATCTGCGCCATAGGAGACCCTGATTCATTTGAAAGGCTTTTAAGGAAAGAGGGTTTCGCGATAAAGATAGGTATTAGATTCATTGACCATCATATATTCGGCGCCGGAGAGATAGAGAAGTTTATAAACAGGTGTTTATCTGAAGGCATAGATACGGTTGTAACTACAGAGAAGGATATCTTCAGGCTGAAGGACTTTCTGTATATTTTTAAAGGCGTTAATATAAAATTGGTATTTGCCAGAATAGAACTAAAACTCACAGAAAATAAAGAGGCATTTTTTGAAAGACTATCTGCTTTATCTGTTAGTTAGGCTTATAAGCCTGTTTTTTAACGCGCTTCCATTGGGATTTGCCCTGGGTATCGCCAGGGTATTCGGAAGGCTGGCTTATTTTGCAAATAAAAAGAGGCGGCGCATCGCCTACGCCAACCTAAAGGCTTCGCTTGGGGGCCAGATACCTCCCCTTAAGATAAAATGCATTATAAAAGGCGTGTATATGAATTTAGCGCAGAGTTTTATAGAACTTATGCGTTTCCCGAAAGTAAATAAGGAATATGTGGCTAAATATATAAGGATTGAAAACAGGCAGGTATTGGATAATGTCCTTAAAAAGGGAAAGGGCGTAATATTTTTAACCGCCCATTTCGGGAACTGGGAGCTTATGGCGTTAGCAGGCGCTGTAGAAATAGAAGGACATAGTGTATTTGTGCTCGCAAGAGAGCAGAAACTGACCAGGTTAAACAGTCTGTTAAATACCTACCGTCAGTTTCATGGCGCGCGAATCGTGCCGAAAGGGCTATCGGTAAGAGCGCTTTTTAAGAACCTTAAAAAGAATAACCTTGTAGGGATTTTGAGCGACCAGGATGCGGGAAAAACAGGTATATTCGTAAACTTTTTCGGCAGGCTTGCGTCAACCCCAAGGGGCGCATTTGAACTGGCTAATAAGTTAGATTCCGCGGTGATACCTATTTTTATGGCAAGGCAGGCCGGCCCATATCATAGGATTTTTATAGAAAAACCTATTGAACCTCAAAAGGACATTGATATCGATTCTTTAAACCATAAAGGCTTACAAGATTTTGCGGAGATCCTTGAGGGATATATACGCAAGTATCCTTCGCAGTGGCTATGGCTTCATAAGAGATGGAAATCCAGCCCTGACAGGAGCGTTGTTGTATTAGACGACGGAAAACCCGGCCATCTGAACCAGTCTTTAGCCGTGTTGAAACAACTTGAAAGAGCCCACAGGGATAAGTTTAAGAGCAGGGGCACCTTAAGGGTAGATATCTTAAGGGTGGAGTTTAGAAGCAACTTTAAAAAATTTATATTCAAGAGCCTTGTCAGGTTTTTTTTGCCCTATCTTCAGGGCAATCTAAGGTTTTTGAAATTTGCATTAGAAGAGGATTCCTTTTTAAGATTTTCAGAAATGTACGCAGATATCATAATCTCCTGCGGTTCCTCTCTGGAAGCGGTTAATCTGGCATTAAAGAGAGAAAATAACGCAAAATCCGCGGTTATAATGAAACCCTCTTTTATGCCTATAAGTAAATTTGATATGGCCGTTGTGCCCTATCACGATAGGTCAGGCTCAACCTCAAATGTGATAAAGATACCCATTAGCCCCAATCTGGTTGATGAGGAGTATCTAAGGACAAATTCCAAAAAACTTTTAAAGCAGATAAAACTTAACAAACCTTTTAAGATAGGGGTATTTCTGGGAGGCGACAGTAAGAGGAGTTATCTTTCTGCCCCACTTATTAAACTGATAATGCAGCAGCTTAAAGAGGCCTCAATAAAAATGGACGCTGAGCTTCTTATCACAACATCAAGACGGACGCCAACGGAGATAGAGAAAATGTTAGAAGAAAATATCAGGGATTTTTCAAACTGCGGGCTTTTGATAATAGCGAATAAGGTCAATCCTCCGGAGACTGTCGGCGGCATACTTGGTTTAAGCCACATGATAGTTACATCCTCTGACAGCATATCAATGGTTTCAGAGGCAGTCAGCACCGGAAAGCCTGTGATTGTATTTGAGGCTGAAAGAAAAAATACCTTCGCCAGATACAAGGAAGGGATTATGTTGCAGGAACTCTTAAATAAGGGCCTTATCTCTATTTCAAAACCATCGGAGTTATCAAATGCAATAACGGCGCTCTCGCTAAAAGCGCCTTTAGCAAAACCTGCTGAGCAGTTAGGCGGAATTTATGAGTTTATATTGAGGAGGCTATTTTGAACATTCTCCAGATACTGCCTCAGCTAAACTTTGGAGGGGTTGAAACAGGGACTATCGACCTTGCGAAAAGGCTCATAAGGCTTGGCCATAAGTGCGTGATTATTTCCGGAGGCGGCAGGCAGAAGGAGGCGCTTTCTAAATTCGGTATAATTCATTATGAACTGCCCGTTCATAAAAAATCTCCGCTTTCAATACTGTATTCCATAAAAAAAGTCAGGGAAATCATAAAAGAGGAGAGAATAAGCCTTGTGCATGCCAGAAGCCGCGTCCCGGCCATTATAGGAGGAATAGCCTCTTATATGGAGGAAGTTTCCTTTATAACCACCTGCCATGGTTACTATTCAAAGCATATATTCTCGTATCCAATGACGTGGGGAAAGATTGTGATAGTTATATCCAATTCAATCGGAAGGCATATGGTGGATGATTTTAGATTCCCCATTGATAGAATGAGGCTTATTTCCCGAGGCGTTGATTTAGAACAATTTTCCTTCAGAGAACCTTCTCCGCGAGAAAAGGGAGCCTTTACCCCGTTAGAGAAAGTCACCGCCGGCATAAAGTCGCCATCGGCGCATACCTCTCGCCCAGATACAAAAGAATTTTCTAACGGTGTAAAAGAACGAAGTTCTCTAACGGGGTTTACAATAGGAATGATTGGACGGATTACGCCGCTCAAGGGTCATAGGTTCTTCATAAGGTCTCTGGTGACGGTGTTAAAGGTTATGCCCAACATAAAGGTATTAATAGTAGGCGATGCGCCGCAGACTAAGAAGAAATTTAAGGAAGAACTTAAGAGCCTGATTGCGAGATTAGAACTCGACAGAAATATAGAATTTGCAGGCGATACAGACGATGTAGCCGGAGTAATGTCAAAGCTCGACCTTCTGGTGCTGGCTACAACCAGCCGGGAGGGATTTGGCAGGGTAATAATCGAAGCCTTTGCAAGCGGCGTGCCAGTTGTGGCAACAAGCGTGGGAGGGGTTCTGGATATAGTCATAAACGGCAAAAACGGGATACTTGTTCCGCCTGAAGACCCAGGGGCAATGGCAGAGGCCATACTAAAGATTCTAAAGAATGATAAATTAAGATTTTCGCTCATAAAAGAGGCAAGAAAAGTAGTCCAGGCAAAGTTCAACCTGGACAATATGGTAAAAGAGACGCTAAGTGTTTATGAGGAAGCGGTATCGATAAAGCGAATTCTGGTTATAAAGATAAGTTCTGTCGGAGACGTAATACTTGCTATCCCAAGCCTCAGGGCGATTAAGGAAAAATTCCCGAACTCAAAACTTTACGTATTGGTAGGTATAGAATCCAGGCAGATAGCCCAGAGCTGTCCGTACGTGGACGAGGTGATTGTATTTGACAAAGGGAATGATAAATTTTTATTCAGGCTATTTAAAACGGCGGGAGAACTTTCTGCCTGCAAGTTTGACATAGTAATAGACCTTCAGAATAATAAGACAAGCCACCTGCTTTCGTTTTTATGCTGGGCGCCCTCGCGGTATGGTTTTGATAACGGCAAGTTCAGTTTTTTATTGAATCACAGGGTAAGGTTTGTAGGGCTTGGAGCAATAGGTCCTGTAGAGCATCAGTCAAAGGTGCTGGGTATGCTTGGGATAGATATCAAGGACGATAGCCTTCAACTCTGGCCAGGGGAGGGGGATTTTAAATATATCGATGAGCAGCTCTCTATGGAATGGGTTTCCAAAGAACAGCCCCTTGTAGGTATGAATCTTTCTTCAAGCGCCAAGTGGCAGACTAAAAGATGGCCGTTGGAAAATTTTATCCGGCTTTCCGAAGCATTGGCAAAGGAAAATGTAAGAACAGTGCTGACAGGAACAAAAGAGGATGAAAATCTGGCAAAAAAGTTTGTCTCGGTTTCCAAATCCAAACCCATAAATCTCGTAGGGAAAACCTCTCTATTAGAGCTTGCCAGCCTGATTAAACGCTGTGACATATTTATAACAGCGGATAGCGCGCCTATGCATATTGCGGCGGGTATACAGACACCCTTTATTGCCCTTTTTGGGCCGACAGACCCCCAAAGGCATCTTCCTACGGCAAAGGATTTTGTCTTGATGAAAAAAGACCTGAAATGTATGCCATGTTATAAGAGGAAATGCATTAACCCAAAGTGTATGAATGAAATTACACCAGAAGAAGTGCTTAATGTGATTAAGGAAAAGATAGTTATTCGAAAATAAGTCCAAATATCAAAAAGTTTAATTTTTAGATTATGAATATCTTACTCGTTACTACTCATTTAAATATCGGCGGTATAGCAAGCTATACCATAAACCTGGCAAGAGCACTTAAGGCTAAGGGCGAGAATGTATATGTGGCGTCTTCCGGAGGAGAACTTACAGAAAGATTAAAAGAAAATAACATACCTCACATAGATTTAAAAATAAGAACAAAAAGCGAATTAAACCCTAAACTCATTAAGACAATTTTGTATCTGAGAGAATATGCAAGAAAAAATAATATCAACATAATCCATACGCAAACAAGGGTATCTCAGATGGTCAGTTTTTTTGTATCATGGCTTACAGGGGTTCCCTTTGTCAGCACCTGTCACGGTTTTTTTAAAAATAAACTTTCAAGGAGATTATTCGGGTTATGGGGAAAGAAGGTTATAGCCATAAGCGATGCAGTATCCGAATACCTAATCAATGCCCTTGGAGTGGAGAAGTCTAAAGTAGAAACAATATATAACGGCATTGACATTCCTTACTTTGATAAGGAATTTCCCCGCTACGAATTAGACAAACTAAAAGAAGACATCGGTTTAAAAGGCCTCAGGATTATCGGGACCATAGCAAGGTTAAGCCCTGTAAAGGGGATTGAGTATTTGATAGATGCAGCCGGTCTCCTGATAAAAGAAAGAGCGGATACAGGTTTTATTATAATTGGTAATGGACCCTATAAGGAGGAGCTGGAGAGAAGGGTGAGAGCGCACAAGATTGAAGATAAGGTCAAATTCATAGAAGCAGCAGTTGATACAAGGCCATATCTTAACGCAATGGATGTATTTGTGCTTTCTCCTGTCCAGGAGGGGCTTGGCCTTTCAATAGCTGAGGCAATGGCATCCGGAAAACCCATAGTGGCAACAGGGGTGGGGGGTATATCCAGCCTGATAAAGAACGAAGAAACAGGTTTGCTTATTCCCAGCCGTAATCCGGAGGCCTTAAAATCTGCCATAATCAGGCTCTTGGATGATAAGACTCTTTCAAGTACGCTTTCAAAAAATGCAAGGGAATTTGCCCGCAGAAATTTACGTATGGAGGATATGGCGGATAAGACGCTGGCACTTTATAGAGAGGTTGCCTTTGGCAAATGAAGATTAAAAAGCTCTTAGCTCCTGTTATCTTTTCTATATTTGTAATCGTCGCTATTACGATTGCTATAATCGTTCCATACGGGTATGTGGTGCCTGTAATTATGTATCACAGTATAGATGAAAATACATCATCCGCTCTTAGCGTATCGCCAAAGAGCTTTGCCAGGCAGATGAAATTTTTAAAGGATTTTGGTTACAATGTTATAAGCCTTGAAGAGCTTATAGGCTATATCAGAGACAAAAAACCCCTCAAAGCGAAGACCATAGCGATAACCTTTGATGACGGGTATAAGAATAACTATACAGATGCCTATCCGGCTCTCAAAAGATATAATTTACCTACAACCATTTTCGTTATAGTGGATAATGTAGGAAAAGAAGGTTTTTTGAATTGGAACGATATAAAAGAGATGTCCCTGAATAACATAACCATTGGCTCCCATACGCTAAAACATGCCTATCTTACCTCGTTGGATTTTAAATCTCTGGATAATGAACTGATGCTTTCTAAAAGGATACTGGAGGAAAAAATCGGCAAAAGGGTAAGCGTAATGAGTTATCCCTTAGGCGGGTTTAATGAAGCCGTAAAAGAGGCTGTTAAAAGGGCAGGCTATATCGGCGCCTGCGCCACAAATCCCGGTAAAAAATATCCAAATAACGACATATACGCCTTAAAGAGGATAAGAATTTCTAAGACATCTGACAATTTATTCGTATTCTGGATTGAGACCTCCGGTTTTTATACATGGATAAAGGAACATCGGGATGAAGACTGAGGGTCTTGTTCATCGTGTATTGTTTTGTTAAATAAATAGAAGTATGATTACGGCGATTAAAAAGACCGATTACAGAGATTGAAGCATTATTAGTAAATCGCTG
>CAZDNS010000081.1:0-1594 GCA_964506845.1 uncultured Planctomycetia bacterium
GATGAATGCGAAAAGGGTCCGCTACGAATCTTGGCGGATGCTTCGGCGGGGTTCGCCTCCGCCATAGGCGGATCTGCCTCAGGCATGAGAAGAATGTGAAGATGCTACGCCTGCCTGCCTGACGGCAAGGCGGGCGTGCCGTAACGCACTTCGGCGTGCAGGCACGGCTGCGCCTCGACAGGCTCGGCATGGTGAGTGAAGTCGAACCATCAAGCCGCGGAGCTTCACTTGGTAGAGGATTTGGGTGCCTGCGCAGCGGCAGGCTTAATTAGCTTTGGAGCCACTGAAATAACAACAGTGGTCTTGGAAACAGAGGCTTCAACTGTGATTATGCAGCTTTCCTGGGGCTTTTCATAGTTTAAGATACGCCTTCCATACTCCAAGATATTCACGAGATTCCAGTTATGCAGGGGCATCTCGTCCTTATAAAACTCTACCACCCGTTCAGGCGTTGCCCTTCCTGTATATTTAAGTATGCCTATCCTCGAATAGCTGTTTTCAAATATAAAGGATTCATTTACTAGGAGTTTAAAGTTTACAGGAACTGGCACATCCTCAAACTTCAGGATATCTGCAGTTGATAATTTCGCCTGCTCCTGGGGCTCCAGTTTAGTATCCTGCTGAGAACTTGACCCAGTGGCGCATCCGGTAAGGAAAATAAGAATAGTATAAAATAAAAAATAGTTTAAAATTTTCATAGGATTTTATATATTATTATATAACTCCATTCTTAAGTCAATACTTTTCTAAGCAGGGACTCTGAGTTTTTAAAAATTACCTCCAGCTCATTCTCCGAAACTCCGGCTGAAAGGATAATTTTTTTTGCCAGCTCTTCATCCAAAAGGTCTCTCGGAGAGTGCGCATCGGAATTTAAGATGAGTCTTGCGCCTGAGAGCTTTGCCATATGAGCCACATGGCCGTTTGAGAGCGAATGCCCTGCCCTTGCGCTAATTTCAAGATAAATATTCCTTTTTGCCGCAAGCCTTGCCTCCTCCGGAGTTATCAGCCCCGGATGGGCTAATATATCGATATCCTCGGAAAGCGCTCTTTTATTGGTCCCGCTTAAAACAGGCTCTACTATTGTTTCGCCGTGAGCAAGTATCAGTCTTATGCCATGCGAGCGTGCATACTTAATCATACCGGAAAAACACTCAAGTGGGGCATGGGTTATTTCAATTGCGGGGATAACCTTGATTTTCCAGAAGGTGTTTAGCCTGCTGCAGGCCTTTACAAGCCTTGAAACAATAAAATCAATATTTGCCTCATCCGCATGGTCAGAGATGCCAATTGCTTTATAACCCTTAACAAGCGCCCTTCTTGTAAGTTCGGACGGCAAGAGCGCTCCGTCGCTTAATATGGAATGGGTGTGAAAATCAATAATCATTTTCTTATTTTGTATTATTTTATTATTTTGCTCTTAACCATTTGCTACGTGCTATTTGCCATTTGCCAAATTGGTGCGCCTTAACATAGCTAATAGCGAATGGCTTGTGGCAAATAGAAGCTCTTGCTTTTAACCATTGGCAATTTGCTAAATATGGTGCGCCTGAGAGGATTCGCCTCCTACGCTCGCAGGATTTGCTCGTTGCGTAGG
>CAZDNS010000081.1:1694-7819 GCA_964506845.1 uncultured Planctomycetia bacterium
CTCCCCTCGTTCGCTTACGCTCGTGATTCTCGCTTTTCCTCGCTATTCGCTCGGCACTCTAACATAGCTAATAGCGAATGGCTTATGGCAAATAGTAACTCTTGTTTTTAACCATTTGCAATATGCTATTTGCCATTTGCCAAATTGGTGCGCCTGAGAGGATTCGCCTCCTACGCTCGCAGGATTTGCTCGCTGCGTAGGCTCCCCTCGTTCGCTTACGCTCGTGATTCTCGCTTTTCCTCGCTATTCGCTCGGCGCTCACTCGCTTCGAATCCTCCCTTGATGCTTTGATTTAGTTTCTCGTGTGAACCATTTGCGATATGCTATTTGCAATTTGCTAAATATGGTGCGCCTGAGAGGATTCGAACCTCCCGCACAGAGTTTAGGAAACTCTTGCTCTATCCTAATGAGCTACAGGCGCACTCAATATTGCAAAAGGGAGAAATAATCATAACCCTTTAATTTTTCTTTTCCTTTTAAGAATGAAAGTTCTATCAAAAAGACTATGCCCGCAATTTTACCTTTTAATTTTTTTACGAGTTCGATTACCGCTGAGATTGTTCCACCTGTTGCCAGAAGGTCATCTACAATAAGCACATTGCTGTTCGGTTTGATGGCATCCTGGTGTATCTCAAGGGTATCTTCGCCGTATTCCAATTTATAGGCGGCTCTATGGGTTTTATAAGGGAGTTTACCCTTTTTTCTTACAGGAACCATGCCTGCGCCAAGCCTATATGCAATCGCAGAACCAACTATAAATCCCCTGGATTCAATGCTTACAACTGCATCTATTCTCTGGTTTATAAATCTGTTGCTTAATTTATCAATAACAGATTTAAATTTCCTTCCGTCTTTTAGAAGGGTGGTAATATCATAAAATAAAATTCCTTTTTTCGGAAAGTCAGGGACAGTGCGAATAGCCTTTTTGATTTCTTCCATTATTTTGTATCTCCTCCTATGAGTCCCGAAACTTCGGGACGAGTTGGACCCTTGACATCGAAGATGTCAAGGGTAAATTCAGCCAAACAACTTAGCTCTACTATAGCGTTCGCTAAGTTGTGGCTTCATTTACGTCAATAAATCCTGGTCTGCCAGATAAAATTTTAATTTTTTAAGGCAGGCGTTTTCGATCTGCCTTACGCGCTCCCTTGTAATATTAAAGTATTTTGCAGTCTCTTCAAGGGTATGCCTGGTACCGTTGGATAACCCGTATCTTAAAGACAGGATTTTCCGTTCCCTCTTTTTTAATCGGTTCAAGAGGTTACTCACCTTTTCCTGCCTTAAAAGATGCATAAGTTCATCTGCGGGAGAGACGGAACTTTCGTCCTCAATCAGATCCATAACCTGTCCGTCTGCATCCTCGCCAATTGGAGCATATAAAGAAGAAGTCTTGGATATAATGCTATTTATCTCCTCTGCCTTTTTCAGGGAACATCTCATCCGCTTTGCTATCTCCTTTGTATCCGGAACCCTACCAAGTTTCTGGGTAAGCCTTTCTGCAATCTTCTTCCATTTTGCAAGGGTTTCTACCATATACACGGGTATCCTTACTGTCTTTCCCTGATTTGCTATCGCTCTAAGAATATACTGCTTTATCCACCACGCTGCATAGGTGCTGAAACGATACCCCCTTCTCGGATTATACTTTGAAACCGCCTTTATAAGGCCGAGGTTTCCCTCCTCGATTAAATCCAATATGGGGATCCCGATGGAACTGTATCTCTTGGCAATATTGATGACAAGTCGAAGATTTGACTGAATCATCGTTTTTCTTGCCTTAGTATCTCCCTTTTTAACCCGTCGTGCCAGTTTAAGCTCTTCGTCCTTGGTAAGCAAAGGGATATGCTTGATATCCTTAAGGTAAAGTTTTATAGGATCCATCCTACTAATATATTATAGTTATGCTTTTTCCTTTAAAACTGCATGCGCTGCTGCAAGGCGCGCAATCGGCACCCTGAACGGCGAACAGCTCACATAATCAAGGCCTGCCCTGTGGCAGAATTCAATGGACTGCGGGTCTCCGCCATGCTCTCCGCAGATACCTACCTTCAACTTCGGACGAACGCTTCTGCCTTTTTGAACGCCTATTTTAATTAGCTGACCAACACCTGTCTGGTCAATCGATACAAACGGGTCTTTTTCCAGTATTCCCTCTTTAACATAATAAGGAAGAAATTTTCCCGCGTCATCCCTTGAAAACCCGAATGTCATTTGCGTTAGGTCGTTTGTTCCGAAACTAAAGAACTCTGCCTCTTTGGCGATTTCATCGCTGGTTAACGCAGCGCGTGGCACTTCGATCATTGTCCCTATCATATATTCTAATTTCGCTTCGTATTTTTTCATAGTCTGTTCGGCTATCTTAATAGCAGAGTTCTTGGTGAATTTTAACTCGTTTATATGCCCCACAAGGGGAATCATAACCTCGGGTATTATATGCTGTCCCTCCTTTGCCAGTTCGCAGGCAGCCTCGAATATCGCCTGAACCTGCATCTCGTATATCTCCGGAAAGGTTATGCCGAGCCTGCATCCGCGATGACCGAGCATAGGGTTAAATTCGTGCAGGCTTTTTACCTTGTCTCTTAGAACATCTATGTTAATAGAAAGCTCCTGCGCCACCTTTTTGATATCCTCTTCTGTATTCGGCAAGAATTCATGCAGGGGCGGGTCAAGCAGCCTTATTGTAACAGGAAGGTTTTCCATAACCTTGAAAATACCCTTGAAATCTGACTTCTGCATCGGCAAGAGTTTTTCAAGCGCCTTTTGCCTTGCTTCCTTAGTATCGGCAAGTATCATCTCTCTTACAATCGGAATACGGTCTTTGGCAAAAAACATATGCTCTGTCCTGCAAAGTCCTATGCCCTCTGCGCCAAAATCCCTTGCAACCTTCGCATCGTAGGGCGTATCCGCATTTGTCCTTATACCAAGCCTGCGGATATTGTCTGCCCAGCTCATAAGGGTTTTAAAATCTCCTGTAAGCTGCGGTTCAGTGAGGCTTGCCTTTCCCAATATTACCTCTCCTGTTGTGCCGTTTAGGGTAAGGTAATCTCCTTCTTTTATTACAATATTATCCACATTGAACAGTCCTTCTTCTTCTCGTACTATTATGTCGTTACACCCCACAACGCAGCACTTTCCCATCCCCCTTCCCACAACTGCTGCATGGGAGGTCATACCGCCTGTTGCGGTAAGAATGCCCTGCGATTCCGCCATACCGCCCACATCTTCAGGAGAGGTCTCCCGCCTCACTAAAATAACCTTCTCTCCCTTCTGGCCTGCCTCCACTGCCTTATGAGAATTAAATACCGCCTTGCCTACAGCAGCGCCCGGAGAAGCAGGCAAACCCTTTGCTATGACCTTTAATTTTTCCTTGGGGTCTATAGTGGGATGCAGGAGTTGGTCTAATTGTTCCGGCTTAATCCGTAAAAGCGCTGTATTCTTATCAATCAATCCTTCATTTACCATATCCACTGCAATCTTAACTGCCGCCATAGCGGTTCTTGCGCCTGTCCGAGTCTGGAGAAGATAGAGCCTTCCCTCTTCAATTGTAAATTCCAAATCCTGCATCTCCTTATAGTGCTTCTCTAATTTCTGATATATCTTTACTAACTCTTCATATATCTTGGGCATCTCTTTTTTCAGTTGTTCTATCGTCTGCGGCGTCCTTATGCCCGCAACCACATCCTCGCCCTGGGCATTCATAAGGTATTCGCCGTAGAATTTATTCTCGCCTGTTCCGGGGTCTCTGGTAAAACACACGCCTGTCCCGGAGGTATTCCCCATATTTCCAAATACCATTACCTGAATATTTACCGCTGTGCCTAAATTATGCGGTATGTTGTGCAGGTTCCTGTAGGTGATTGCGCGCTGATTGTTCCAGGACCCAAACACCGCGTCTATTGCCATCTTAAGCTGTTTCTTTGGCTCATCGGGAAATTCAAAACCCTTTTTCTCCTTCACCAGTTTTTTATATTGCGCCACAAGGTCCTTCAGCGCATCTTTATCGAGTTCTGTATCTAATTTCACTTTTAACGCTTGCTTCTTTTCCCCGATTAATTTTTCAAAGAGTTCATGCTCCACTCCCAGAACCACGTCAGAGAACATCTGGATAAAACGCCTGTAGGAGTCATACGCAAATCTTTCGTTCTTGGATTTATTTATAAGTCCTTTTATGGTCTTATCATTTAAACCCAGATTTAAGATTGTATCCATCATACCGGGCATTGATATCGCGGCTCCGGAACGCACAGATACCAGAAGGGGATTATTCTCGTCGCCAAAACCCTTGTTAAGGGTTTTTTCGAGTTTGCTTAGATTAGCCTCTATCTCCTCCATAAGCCCTTCGGGGTATTGCTCTTTATTATTATAGTAATGGATGCACGTTTCGGTTGATATTGTGAATCCGGGTGGTACCGGTATCCCGAGATTAGTCATCTCTGCTAAATTCGCACCCTTTCCTCCTAATAAACTCTTCATCTGCGCAGTCCCCTCCGCCTTACCTTCGCCAAAGAAGTACACATATTTAACCATTTAAACTAATCCTCCTTAATGAGCACACGACTTATGGAGCAAAACGACATAAGTCGTTCTTCGTTAGAGTCGCTGCCTTGTTTGTGCGAATTAAACCCTTGACATTTTGTTATAGATGTAACTTTCCTCAGACAAAATGTCAAGGGTCAAATTCAGACAGAGACTTACGTTCACTATCGCTCCGTAAGTCTCGTCTTCATTTGAGATAAATCCGCTATTTTTTCTGTGTAAAGCGAGTTGATTTCCTTAACGAGCGCCATCCTGTTTAATTTGATGTTCTGGTCATCCACATTAACCCTGACCTTATCAAAAAAACTGTTAAGGGGTTTTATAAAATCCTTTGCATAAATCTCAGTGAATTTGACATAATCCCTTTTGGGCAAAATATCATTGGTCTTGCTTTTAAAGTTTGACAAAACGCTGTAAAGTGTTTTTTCCTCATCTTCTTTAAAAAGGCTGGTATTAATTTCAGGCAAAGGCCTATCATTTTGCTTTAGAATATTAGACGTCCTTTCAATAATAACGCGGGCATCTGCAAGCACAGGATTTTTTAACAGGCTATTTATATCTAACATCCTTTTCCTTGCGTCCGGAAGATTGTTAATCTTATTCGCTAATACGGCGTCAAGCACCTCTTTCTTAATATCAGGAAAGAGAGAATAAAACCTTTCACCTAAAAAATCTTTTATATTATACCTAAATGAATCTTTGCTATCACGAGAAAGAGACAACGATTTTATACTTTCATCTAACATTCTGTCAAGAGATAATCTAAAATCCCTGTCCAATTTAAACCATATCAGAATCAATCCGTTTGCGCTCCTTCTTAAACCATACGGGTCCTCGCTACCGGTTGCTCTAATACCTGCCAGAAAGAAGGTTATCAGATTATCTAATTTATCAACCAATGATAAAATCTGTCCCAAATCGCTTTCCGGCAGTTCGTCTCCTGACTGCTTTGGCAGGTAATGCTCGCGTATTGCCTGAATAGTCCGGCGGTCATACCCTTTAGCATAAAAACTTCCTACAAACCCCTGCAATTCAGGGAATTCCCTCACCATTGAGGTGGTGAGGTCTGCCTTGCAAAGCCTGGCTGCTATTTTTAATTCTTCTGTTAAAGAGGCATAATGGCCGCCAAGTTCATCGGCTATAAATGTAGAAAGAGATACGAGTCTTTTTGTTTTCTCAAAAAAAGAACCCGCACTTTTGTGAAAGATAATATTTTTAAGAAGCTTGACTCTATCCTCTAACTCTATCTTTTCATCCTCTTTAACAAAAAATGAGGCATCCTTTAATTTCGCATTCAATATGCCTTCGTAATGTTTTTTTACAGTGGTATTAAGTTTTTCGGGCTTTCCATCTGTTATGGCTATGAATTTCGGAAGGAGTTTTCTCTGTCTGTCTGAAACCGCAAGTATCCGCTGGTTCTTTGTCATCGTGTGAATAATTATATCGGATAGCCATATATAATTCGTATCAAACTCTCCCACAAACACGCTTGGATATTCCACAAGGTATTTTATGCTATCAAGGAGTTGGATATTTTCTATATTTGCGCCTTTTATCTTCTTATTTACCTCTTTTAAAATTTTATCCTT
>CAZDNS010000082.1:0-7551 GCA_964506845.1 uncultured Planctomycetia bacterium
TGCATGCCTTTGACCTCGATAAACTTAAAGGGAATAAAATAGTTGTAAGAAGGGCAAAGAGGGACGAGTCAATTATAACCATAGACGCTGTTAAGCATACATTAGATGAGAACATATTGGTGATAGCAGATATGGAAAGGCCTGTTGCAATAGCGGGAATTATGGGCTCAAAAGAGGCAGAGGTAACAGAGGCTACAAAAAATATCCTTCTTGAGAGCGCCTATTTTGACCCACCTACGATAAGGCGCGCTGTAAGAAAATTAGCGCTGACAAGCGAGTCCTCCTACAGGTTTGAAAGGGACGTTGCTCTTGAGAATGTAAGGGCCTCGTCTGACAGGGCAAGCCTCCTGATATCAGAGATTGCAAAGGGAAAAATTGTTTCCAGATTTTTCGATACCGCAAAACCTGTTAAAGAGGAAAAATCCATAACCCTAAGGCTCGCCAGGGTAAATAAAATCTTAGGCACAGACATTCCGGAGACTTTTATAGAAGAAACTTTTGTATACCTGGGGTTTAAGGCATCCTGCAAAAAAGGCATCTTTGATGTCCAACCAAACCGTTTCAGAAAGGATGTAAGAGACGAAATAGACCTCATAGAGGAAATAGCAAGGCTTTACGGATACGATAAAATCCCATCTAATATTCCAAAAGAATCAATAATCTCAGAAACAGCAGTCGAGGCTGAGTCTAAAAAGATAGGACTCATTAAGGATATCTTAGTTTCACTCGGCCTTAACGAGGTTATCACCTACAGCCTGATAAGCCCGAATCTGCTTAAAAAATTAGATATGGAAATAGACGATGCAGTTGTTAAGATAAAAAATCCCCTGTCAATTGAGCAGGCGATTATGAGGCCTACCCTGATAAGCAATATTCTTGCTACAGTCTCCTTTAACCTAAACAGAAAGGAGCCGTTAGTCGGCATATTTGAAGTCGGGAATACCTATAAAAAGCAAAACAGCAGCCTTAAGGAAGAGTTATATCTTGCCGGCGCTTTATGCGGCGTCATGGATAAGGGATGGAGAGAAAAAACAAGGCAGGCTGATTTCTTCGACTTAAAGGGGATTTTAGAGGAATTATTTAAAAGGCTCGGCATTATAAACGCGCAATTTAACAAGGAGCCGCGCAGGATACTCTCCGACAGTTCTTCGTGCGGTATCTATGTAAAAGAGAGGTGCGTAGGCATACTGGGCGAGATAAAAAACGAATACCTCGCAAATTTTGACATAAAGGAAGGGGTGTTTGTTTTTGAGATGGACCTAAACCCTGTATTAAGCGAGGCAAATCTAAGCAGGTATTTTAAGGCGATTCCAAAATTTCCTTCGGTCAGAAGGGATATATCGCTTATCATAGATAAAAAGACAAGTTCTGCAAGGATATTAAGCACCATAAAGAGTGAGTCAAACGAACTGATAAGGGATATAAGGTTATTTGACCAGTATGTCGGCGGGAATATCCCTCCGGATAAGAAAAGCCTCGCTTATTCTATTGAATACAGGGCAGAAGACAGGACTCTCACCGACGAAGAGGTAAATAATCTCCACCTGAAAATATCGAAAGCCCTTACAGACAAACTTGGTGCGCAGATAAGAGAAAGATAATAGTAGTTAACAGACGACAGTTAACAGTTGACAGAAAAAAATCTGACTTCTGATAAAAAATGGTATTTGATTTTAGAGGTAAAAAGGGGGCTTCGTTTATAGAGCTTTTATTGGCTCTGGGTATCGTTATATTTTTATATTACTTCGCAACCAAACTTTATATTAAAAAACCCTCCTTAGACAAGAATACCCAAAAGGCATTGACAGAGCAAGGTATTGATACCTCAAGCGAAAAGTCAACTCTTGAGAGCG
Organism: uncultured Planctomycetia bacterium; assembly: GCA_964506845.1. GTDB lineage: Bacteria > Omnitrophota > Gorgyraeia > VGKN01 > VGKN01 > CAZDNS01. The sequence goes on from CAZDNS010000082.1 coordinate 1,854, forward strand.
TTACTGATAGAATCAGCGAGATAAATAAACAAGAGATGGAACGCGCAAAGAAACTGGAAGAGCTTCAGTAGAAAGTATTTTGATAATTATATATTCCCTCACTTATGTGTTTTCTCGCCGCAATGCTTGCCCGCCCAAGTGTGGCGGACCTTGCAATGAATGAGAGATAAAAAAGTATTACCGCCTCCCGCGTCTATTATTTAAATCTTATATTCAGATTCTACATATAGGATCAATGCATGGAGAGCGATTTAGAGGATAACGAGGATATAATTTAGATTATCGAAGAGGTGTTTTAAAAACGTTTTTATAAACAGGTTACATTTTTATATCATTATACCACTCCATAAGTCTTTTACGCAGGGCCTGATAATCTTTTGTATCAAATACCCGTGGCACGAGGGATGGGTTTTCATAGACTTCATCCTTCCCATCATTTCTTTGCAGGGAGAGGATATATCTTCCAGCGAACATATAACGGTGGCTCTTCATAAGGCTTATGCGGAAATTATTCCTATCGAATTTATTATTTACCTTTTCAACCGCCAAGCTTACAAGCGCATCGTTTTTTATTAATATCGCGGAAGATCTGTCCATATAGAAAAGGGCGTCGCGAATCTTGTTTTCTAGTATCGGCAGAATATTAATAGATTCTACGTACATATAATCGTCGAAATCCTCCGTATTGCCATACCTGCCGAAAGAGGGGTCTATGATATATGTTTTAGGGGTTCCTATGAATGAGCGCTCAGTTATAAGCAACACAAAGTGCGAAGCCGTGGGAGCCAAGAAAAAACCTGACTCAGCAACCCTTACAAATCTTATCACATATTTTTCATCGAACAGTTTTTTTATTTTTTTATAAATGTATGCCGCCAGTTGTCCGCAGAACCCCTCATTATTATTTTCAAGAATGATATCACCTTCCTCGTTAAATTTATGGATATTACGCAGATACCATATGCCATTTTCAAAATCTATTGCTATATTAACATCGGGTCTCAATAGCGAATGCAGAGCTGTATACCTCAAGGGTCTTATAATTTTCATCACATCTTCATAATAAGGAACCCCATTTCTTTTTAATACAAGCCCTATTACTTTTGAATAGGAGTCTGTTATTACAGAGATGTTCAATAGGACCAGCGTTATAGAACAAACCATTGATATAAAGGCAATGACTCTATAAAAAGATAACCTTCTCTTAAGACATATCAGTTCTTTCTGGGAGTATTGTTGTTCCATCTCGCAGTAATTTATCAAGTCAATAAAAAAGGTATTTCGTGGTATTCTATATGGCGCTGTTTTAGGAGTCAATAGAAATTTCTTGGCTTGTGCCGAATTGACCTAATCTCACGCTTAAACTATAACTGCAATAATTTAGTATTTGATTTTATATGCCAATTGTGGTAGACTTTTTGTAGAAAATAAAGGTCCCTGCCATGCACGTGATGGTTGGAAAAATTTTGAGCCAACACCTCTAAATTGGGAGCCTGCTTTTTAGAAGTGGACCGCATGCCCCCTGAATATATGGGGAAGCGCGAAACCTTTAATAGGGCACCCACTTGGACCTTCGGGTTCAAAGCCTTTCTAATTCACACGGCATGTAGCGGGGATTTTTATTGAAATTTAAAAATTAAAGTCCAAAAATCAAAATGACATATCAAAATCCAAAATGATTTAGATTTTGTCTTTAATTTTAAATTTTGCATTGTCATTTTACATTTTGATTTTTACATTTTGAATTTTATAAGATGGATCTATTCGACGAAAAGAAGGCAAAATCAAAAGGCTTCGAACCCCTCAGCGTCAGGCTCAGGCCAAGAACTCTGGATGAGTTCGTTGGTCAGAGCCATATAATCGGAAAAGGAAAACTCCTTAACCGTCTTATAGAGTCGGATAAACTCACTTCCCTTATACTCTTTGGCCCGCCAGGCACAGGAAAGACCACCTTAGCCTATATAGTAAGTAACCTCACAAAAGCCCATTTTGAAAGGATAAACGCAGTATCCTCAAATGTGGCAGAGTTAAAAAAAATAATCCAGGAGTCAAAAAACCGCTTGAAAAACCTTTCAAAGAGGACAATCCTGTTCATAGACGAGATTCACCGCTTTAACCGTGCCCAGCAGGATGTATTAATTCCGGATGTAGAGGATGGAACCCTTATCCTGATAGGCGCCACCATTTATAATCCCTTTTTTTCAATAGCCTCTCCCTTAATATCGCGCTCTCATATCTTTGAGTTAAAACCTTTAAAGGAAGAGGAGATTTTAATTATACTGGACAGGGCGTTAAAGGACAGAGAAAGAGGTCTTGGAAATTTACAGATAAAACTTGAAAAAGAGGTTCTTAAATTCTTAGCAAAGACAAGCGACGGAGATGCAAGGCGCAGCCTTAATACCCTTGAGGTAGCAATCTTGTCAACCAAGCCGGCAAGGGATAAATTCATACATATAGATTTAAGGATTATCGAGGAGTCTTTGCAGAAAAAGGCGGTTGTCTATGATAGATTAGAGGACGCCCATTACGATACAATCTCCGCATTTATAAAGAGTATGCGCGGCTCTGACCCTGATGCCGCAATATACTGGCTTGGCAAGATGCTGTATGCGGGCGAGGATATACGCTTTATCGCAAGGCGAGTTGCGATATGCGCTGCAGAAGACGTGGGAAATGCTGACCCGCAGGCGCTTATTCTGGCAAATGCGGCCTGCTCGCTTGTCGAGACAGTAGGGATGCCTGAGGCAAGGATAATATTAGCACAGGTAGTTACATATATAGCGAGCGCGCCAAAGTCAAACGCTTCTTATCTTGCAATTGATGAGGCAATGTCTGATATAGAGAAGGAAAAAACACAAGAGGTGCCAGACCATTTAAAGGATGCAAGTTATCATGGCGCAGAGAAACTTGGCCATGGCACAGGCTATAAATATGCCCATAGTTATAAGGGCCATTTTGTAAAGCAGGACTATATACCAAAGAAAAAGATTTATTACAAGCCTCAAGGATTGGGATATGAGGCGATGATAAAAGAACGGCTTGATAAATTACGGAAAGTAACCAATGGAGATTTACACCGCTAAAACGCTAAATATCCGCCAAAACGCTATCGCAAAAACGCAAAAATCTTTGTGCTCTTTGCGGTGAGACCGCCAAAAACTCAAAAGGAGTATTTTGCGATTTAGCGTTTGCGTCTTTGCGAGTTTTTGTATCTTTGCGGTGTGCCAAATAAGATTTTTTTATAAAAGAAAAACTTGACCAATTGAGAAAAAATAAGTAAAATATGAAAAAGGGAAAATTAAAGGATTTAATAAGAAAAAATATAGCAAAAAGATTAAGAGATTTAACAAAGAATGAAAGGAGAAAAAAGAGCCTAAGGATAAAAGAGAAGATTTTTAGGTCCAGCGAGTTTAAAAACGCAAAGACCGTTGTGTTTTTTGTTTCAAGGGAGGATGAGGTAGATACACAGAATATGATAAGACAGGCAATCGGGATGGGCAAGAAAGTGGGGGTTCCTCTGATACGAGAGGCCAATAAAGAGTTGTTAATCTCACAGATAACCGATATTGATAAAGAGCTCGTAAAGGGCCCATATTCAATTTATCAGCCACACAAGAATTTTATAAGAGTAATTAAACCGAAAGATTTAAACCTGATAATTGTGCCGGGGCTCGCCTTTACCAGAAAGGGTCTAAGGCTTGGCAGAGGAAAGGGCTACTTCGACAGATTCTTAAAAAAAATTCCTAAATATGTAAAGAAAATAGGAATTGCCTTTGATTTTCAGATATTAAAAGAACTCCCCGTATCTTCCCACGATATGCCTGTTGACAGGGTTATTGCCGCGTAACAACTAAACCTCACTCCCAAAATCTTTAGTTAGCGTTACTTTGTTTAATAGTGGCCCAAAATTTATATTTGCAGATTAACACAAGATAAAATTCACAGGATTAGACCCATCCTTTAGAGGATTAGTCCCTTCCTTAAGAGGTATTAGGAAGGACTACCCTGCTGGGTTAGGATGGTCTATCCTTGTAGGATTATCACAGATATCTGGTGCCCATCTTGTGTCTTTATAATCTGTGCCTATCTGTGGAATGGTTATTTATTCTTTAGGAGGTGCTTCAATGAAAGAGCTTAATATATTTACCTTTAGCGTTCTTATGGTAGTCTATGGAGTGGTTGTTTTTTTTGTTGGCTATACGATAAGAAAGATTATAGCCAAAAAGCAGTTGAAGAGCGCGGAGGAGAAGGCGAGGTCCATAGTTGAAGAATCCAAAAAACTTGCCGAGAACAGAAAAAAGGAGGTAGAGCTTGAGGCGAAAGACCTCATGTTCAAACTCCGTCAGGATTTTGAAAATCAGACAAAGGACAGACGCCAGGAGATAAATCTGCTTGAAAAGCGACTTCAGCAGAAAGAGGAAAATTTAGACAGAAAGGTGGACCTTCTGGATAAGAAAGACAGAGACCTTCAGCAGAGGGAAAAGGCGGTTGTAACAAAGGAGAAAGACCTTGAGGCAAAACAAAAAGAATTGGAAAATCTATTGCTTGAAGAAAGGCAACTTCTGCAGAGATTATCCGGGATATCCACCGAAGAAGCCAAGAGACTCCTGCTTAGCAGGATGGAATCCGAGATAAGACAGGAGGCGTCCGTTCTTATAAAAAGGATAGAGGACGAGGCCAAAGAAACCGCTGATAAGAAAGCCAGGGAAATAATCAGCCTTACCATACAGAGGATGGCGGCAGAGCATACTGTCGAGTCAACGGTATCTGTAGTAAGCCTGCCGAGCGACGATATGAAGGGTAGAATCATCGGCAGGGAAGGCCGGAACATCCGCGCCTTTGAGGTAGCAACAGGAGTTGATGTGATAGTAGATGACACGCCAGAGGCAGTGATACTGTCCGGTTTTGACCCCATAAGAAGGGAGATAGCAAAGATTTCCCTTGAGAGGCTTATAGTGGACGGAAGGATACATCCTGCCCGTATAGAAGAAGTGGTGGATAAGGTAAAAAAGGAAATGGAAAATTCCATACGCGAAGAAGGGGAAAAGGCGGTATTTGAATTAGGCCTTCACGGGGTTCATTCCGAGATTATAAAATTATTGGGCAGATTAAAATACAGGGTAAGTTACGGACAGAATGCCCTTACGCATTCAAAAGAAGTGGCAAATTTTATGTCGGTAATGGCCGGAGAGCTTGGCCTGGATGCTAAACTTGCAAAGCGCATAGGGCTTTTACATGATATAGGTAAAGCGGTAAGCCACGAGGTGGAAGGCACCCATGCGAAGATAGGGGTAGACCTTCTTAAGAAGTATGGAGAGCCAGAAGGGGTGGTCCATGCGGTTGAAGCCCACCATCAAGACGTGGAGGCAAAGTCAATATATGCGGTATTAATTCAGGCAGCAGATGCCATAAGCGCAAGCCGTCCGGGCGCGCGCGCAGAAACCCTCGAGGCATACATAAAACGGCTTGAAAAGCTTGAGCAGATAGCCGATTCATTTAAGGGCGTTGAAAAGGCATACGCCATACAGGCGGGCCGCGAGATAAGGGTTATAGTCCAGCCAGATAAGGTTAACGATAATGCGGCAAGTGCCCTTGCGAGAGAGATAACCAAGAAGATAGAGGAGGGGCTTGAATATCCGGGCCAGATAAAGGTGACGGTGATAAGAGAAATAAGGGCTGTGGAGTATGCTAAATAAAG
>CAZDNS010000083.1:0-7436 GCA_964506845.1 uncultured Planctomycetia bacterium
TAGCGATGTATTACAGCAATAATGATGTGCGCCTTGAAGAGGCATTAGTTCCTAAAATCTCCGACAACGAACTTTTGATACAGGTAGAAGCAAGCGGTATTTGCGGTACGGATGTTATGGAGTGGTATCGTATAAATAGGACACCCCTGGTATTAGGTCATGAGATTGCAGGCATTATTAGAGAAACAGGCAAAGAGATAAAGCGTTATAAGAAAGGTGACAGGATTTCTGCCAGCCACCATGTCCCCTGCGGTAATTGCCGTTATTGTTTAAACGGTCATCCCACCGTATGCGAGACACTGCGAAAGACAAATTTTGACCCAGGCGGTTTTAGCCAGTATCTCAGACTTCCCACCATTAATGTAAAGTATGGTATTTATCCTTTGCCAGATGAGGTTTCGTTTGAAGAGGCTACTTTTATCGAGCCCCTTGCCTGCGTGTTGCGCGGTCAGAGACTGGCGGGTATAAAAAAGGGAAAGAATATCCTTATTATAGGAAGTGGTATCTCTGGTATTCTTCATATCCAGATGGCTCATCTAAACGGAGCAGATAGAATAATTGCAACCGATATTATTCCCTATAGGCTCAAGCAAGCAAAGAAATTTGGAGCTGATTTTGTTTTTAATGCGAAGGAGTTTACGCCGGAACAATTACGCGAAATTAACAATGGATTTTTGGCAGACACAGTGATTTTATGCACCGGTGCAAAGCAGGCTATAGAACAAACCCTACAGTCTGTTGAAAGGGGAGGGACTGTTTTATTTTTTGCCGCAACGGAGAAAGACGTTAGTATCCCGCTATCTATAAATGAGCTATTCTGGCGAAATGAGATTACCCTTACCAGTTCATACGCAGGGACCCCTGCAGAACATTTAGAGGCACTGGAGTTGATTCGGACTCATAAGGTAAATGTTAAGGATATGATTACACATAGACTGCCACTTGCACAGACAGGGTTTGGTTTTAAACTGGTATCTGAGGCAGGAGACTCGTTGAAGGTAATTATTGAACCACAAAAATAAAAAGGAGAAAATAATAATGGACTGGGGGATGAAGAATAGGCTAAGCAGAATAATAAAGTCAGACGGAAGAACGGTTATGCTTGCAGTTGACCACGGGTATTTTTTGGGTCCCATAAGTAAACTTGAAGAACCACGAAAGACAATAACGCCACTCCTTCCTTATACCGATGCCCTTATGCTGACGCGCGGGGTATTAAGAAACTGTGTAGATGCCGCAAATGACATACCCATTGTCTTAAGGGTTTCAGGCGGAAATAGCATAGTTGGAAAAGACCTCTCTAATGAGGGAATAACGGTTTCAATAAGGGATGCGGTGCGCTTAAACGTCTGCGCAGTAGCCCTTTCCATATATGTAGGTTCTGAATACGAGCACCAGACCCTGACTAATCTGGCAAAGCTTATTGACGAGGCTCAAGAATACGGCATTCCGGTACTGGCAGTCACTGCGGTGGGAAAAGAACTCCAAAAAAGAGACGCAAGGTATCTTTCCCTGTGTTGCCGTATAGCAGCAGAGTTAGGAACAAGTTTTGTAAAAACCTATTACTGCGAGGATTTTGAGAAGGTGGTAAAGAGCTGTCCTGTTCCATTGGTTATTGCAGGCGGACCGAAACTAAAAACAGAATTAGATGCATTAAAACTTGCCCACGATGCCATTAAAAAAGGTGCCTCTGGCGTTGATATGGGAAGAAATATCTGGCAGTCTGAACATGCAATTGGAATGATTAAGGCGATACGCGCTATTGTGCACGACAATGCCTCTTTAAAAAGGGCACAGGAAATATTTAAGGGTTGACAAGATAGGAAAGTAGTGCACTGTATAGAAATTCTTGTTAGGGCGCAGTAGTAGTTCACAAGTACAGCAAATCCAACAAATCCTACCATAAAATCTCTGATATCTTGAAACATTGATACTTGACAAGTTTCTCTCTCCATGTTATACTTAATATAATTAATAGTTAATTCTATTAACTATAAAGGGGGATAAATATGTCAAGTATATCTTTGCAGGAATTCGCTGACAAATTAAACGAAATCTTACCCAGCGTTATAAGAGAATTTGCAAGACGACAGGCAAATGAATTATATAAAGGTAAAATTACACTACCTCAGTTTATAATACTGGATTTTTTAAATAGGCATGGCGATTCTAAGATGGTGAACTTAGCACATTTTATGGGTGTAAGCACTCCTAATGTGACCGGGATAGTTGACAGGCTTGTAAAATATGGTTATGTCATAAGAGTACTTGAGCCTAAAGATAGACGCATAATTAAGATAAGACCTACAAATAAGGGTTTTGAATTGGTTAAAAAGATTAACTCCCAGAGGTATAGGATGATTATTAATATATTTGGAAAACTCTCACAAAATGAGCGTAGTAATTATCTTAGAATTCTAATGCGTATACATGAAATTTTAACAAAGACCGATTAAAAAATAAACAAGCCGTTATTAATGATAAGAAAATCAATAAATTTTTTATTAATATTTTTGCTGATTATCCCATCTAGCTGTTTCTCGGAAGAATCCATTATTTCAAAGAAGGATGAGTTTATATCCTCAAGCCAAAAAGATAAAATACTTAAAATTGGCCTTATAGACTGCATAGCCTACGCCTTAAAGAATAATTCAGAGATAAAACTTAAAAGGATAGAGCCCATTATCCAGGATAAAGAGATAAATAAGGCAGAGGCTAAATTTGAGCCTTCTTTGGTATTTGAGACCTCACTTGAGGATACAAAAGAACAGTCCTCTTCATCCTCTTTATTTAGTCCACCTATATCCACCTCTACCACAGGCAAACTGAACGCAGGTATAGAAGGAAAAGTGCCGACAGGGGCTGAATACGCAATCGATTTCGAAAATAAAAAATATAAAAGTAGCGCTGCATATCAGGTGGTTAATCCCTATTACAGGACAGATGCAACAATTACTATTACCCAGCCCCTCTTAAAGGGCGCGGGTCTTCTGGTAAACAGGGCGGATATAATTATTGCCCAGAACAACAAGAATGCCTCACTTGAGGATTTTAAGAAAGAGGTATCTGCTACGCTCGTCAAAACAAAAAGTGCCTATTACAATCTTATCTTTTCCCTCGGCGCTCATAAAATTGCAAGTTTATTCTTTGAATATGCCAGAAAGTTATATGAGATAAATAAAAAACGCTATGAGGCGGGCCTTGTAAGTTCGGTAGAGCTTCTGGAGGCCGAATCTACTTTTATTAAAAGAGAAAAAGCACTGTTAGAGGCAACTTCCAACATAAGAGAAGCCGAGGATAGCTTAAAACTCGTTACAAATTTAATAGATGACCCCCAATTATGGAATGCCAGGATTGAACCGATAGGAGAACCCTCTTACAATCCCCAGCGGTTTGAGTTATCGGAATCCTTAAAGAACGCCTTTGAAAATAGGCCGGATTATAAAAAGTCAAAGATTGATTTATCTACAAGAGACATAAGGATAAAATTGGCCAAGAATTCTATTTATCCGGAGGTGGATCTTGTGGGCAGTTTCGGGTTAAACGGCCTAAACGGGACATATTCAGGCGCGCTGGATAACCTGGAAGGTGACTACAGAGACTATAGCATAGGCCTCAAGGTAAAAATTCCCCTCGGCAATTCCTATGCTACCTCCGATTATGAGAAAAGGAATTTAGAAAAGACACAGGCGCTGATAACGTTTAAAAGGCTTGAAGAGAATATTGTCTTAGAGGTAAGGGATGGCATAAGGCAACTTGAGCTTCAACAAAAACAGATAAGGGTTGCAAAAAAGCGAAAAGAAATGGAGTCTAAAAGCTGTTTAGCCCAGGAAAGCCGCTTTAAAGAGGGCTTGATAAGTACCCACGATTTGCTCGACTTTCAGGACAGACTGGCGCAGTCAGAGGTTGAATATGTAAGGGCATTGATAGATTATGAATTGGCTTTAATAAATTTAGATGAGGCAACAGGCTTAACCCTGACAAAGAATAATGTGAGGATAGAAGATCAAATGAAGCCATGACTTATGGAACGATAGTGACATAAGTCATTCATCAAAAGGTTACTTTCAGATGGCTGAATTTGACCCTTGACATTTTACCTTAGAAAAGTTGCATCCATAGCAAAATGTCAAGGGTTTAATTCGCAGACACCCCGAAACTCAGGGGTTACAATTTATGTCACTTATGTTCCATAAATTGTCTGCTTATTAAAAAAGGAGTAAATATGAAGAAACTTATAATAGTATGGCTGGTTTTTAGCATCAGCATATTTTCTGGTTGCGCTAAAAAGGAAAAAAATAAAAAATCACAAGAGGCTACTATACCTGTGAGTGTAATTGAGGTAAAGAGGGAGACTATTTTAGATACCGTTTCTTTTGTCGGAGACATTAGAGCATTTGACGAGGCTAAGGTATTTGCGAGAGCAGGAGGCAAGGTAAAGGAGAAATTGAAACAGGAGGGCGATTTTGTTAAAAAAGGGGATATCCTGATGTACATAGACCGCGATGAGATAGGTTTTGAGTATGAAATCTCCCCGGTTAGCTCTCCCCTGGATGGGTATATAGGCAGAGTTTATGTTGACAAGGCAGATACAGTAACAACTCAAACGCCGCTTGCCAATATAATTAATATAGATGCTGTAAAAATAAAAGTTAATATACCAGAGAAGTACCTGCCCTTTATTGCTGTCGGCCAGTCAGCAAGGCTTAAGGTTGATGCCTACCCCGATAAGGAATTTGATGCAAGGGTTTCTATGGTTAGTCCCCAACTGGATGTTGAAACGCGCACATTTCCAGCTGAGGCAACAATGGATAACAAGGATTATTTACTTAAACCGGGGATGTTTGCCAAGATGAGTTTGATTATTAGAGAACATAAAGAGGTGCCGGTTATTTTAAAGGATGCGATTATGGGTAGAGAACCCAATTGCTACGTTTATGTTATAGAGAATGAAAAAGCACTCTTAAGAAATATCAGCTTAGGTATTCGTCAGGGGCCATATTATGAAGTTAAGGAAGGACTAAAAGAAGGAGAACTTGTAGTTATTATGGGTCAGCAAAGATTATACGATGGCGCCCAAGTGAATGTAGAGATAAGAAATAGTCAATAGTCCACAGGCTAATACAAACCCAATAAATATTTTGCCATGATAAGAGGTATAATAACTTTAAGCCCAATTTACTTCTTCGCTTGCGGTGCTCGTCACATTCGGCTCAGTTTTTCCTACAAGCACCCCCATCCCCTTAAAGGGGCTTGCATAGGTGTGTCTTACGGAAAAACCTCGCCTCATAAGAGTGTAACTTGTGCTCCTTATCCAGCGGGATAGACCATCCTCTTCCTTTATAAGGATGGGTCTTATGCTCATTCGTAAACTTGGGCTTAAGTGTAAATTTATTTAATATGTTTGTATTAGTATAGTGAAGCGAGGTTAATGTGAATTTTCCTGAATTTGGCGTAAAGAGGCCGACTGCAAATCTGATGATTTTCTTTGCAATTATTATCCTTGCCTTTTACAGTCTGACAAGGTTAGGGGTGGATATGATGCCTGAGATTGAGCCGCCGGCAATAACCGTAATTTCCTCTTACCCTGGTGCAAGCTCCGAAGACGTGGAAATAAAGGTAACCGAGCCGCTGGAAAACCAGCTTGCAACCACGCCGGGCCTGGAAAAACTTACCTCCCGCTCCCTGGAGGGGGTCTCTTTGATTACGCTTAAGTTTAAGTGGGGCACAGACCTTAATGAAGCCTCCAATGATATACGCGACCGCATCGAGCGCGGAAAACGTTTCCTTCCCGATATACCCGACGAAATGGACAACCCATTTATCTTTAAATTTAACACAGCGATGTCACCCATTATTTTTATGGGTATAACCAGCTCTAGCCAAACCTACCCTGAACTCTACGACCTGATTGATAAAAGGGTGGCGGATTCGCTGAGACAGCTTCCCGGGGTAGGCACGATTCAGCTCTTCGGCGGATTAGAAAGACAGATAAATATCTGGATAAACCGCGAGCGCCTTGAGGGATATGGTTTTTCTATACTCGATATAAACAATGCCTTGAAACAGGAGAATATCACGCAACCCCTGGGGAGTATAAAATCAGGACTTACCGATTATCTTATACGTTTGCCCGGAGAGTTTGCCAGTCCCGAAGAGATAAACCTTGTAATCTTAGGAAAGCGTAACGGTAAATATGTTTATCTTAAGGATGTAGCCCGGATAGAGGATAGTTTTAAAGAAGCGATGATGAAGGTCAGGATTGACAGGCGCCAGGGTCTGTTAATGTCTATCCAGAAGCAATCAGGGACTAACACAGTCGAGGTAGCCACTCAGATAAAAAATAAACTAAAGGAGCTGGAAAAGAATCTTCCCGGAGATATAAGGATATTTATTATCTTTGACAGCGCAAAAGACATTATAGATGCGCTTGATTCTCTTAAATCCTCTGTTTGGTTAGGGATACTACTAGTGATTCTAGTGGTCTGGTTTTTCTTGCGGCAATTAAAGGGAAGCCTGATTATTGCTCTTACCCTTCCCTTCTCGCTGCTTATCTCCTTTATCTATCTTTTCTTAAGCGGGAAGACCATAAATGTAATCAGCCTTTCTTCCTTGGCTATTGCCTGCGGTATGGTGGTGGATAATGCGATTGTGGTTGTAGATAATATTTACCGTCATTTAGAGAGGGGGCAGAAGCCTCAGGAGGCGGCAATATTTGGAACATCCGAAATGTTTTTAGCTATTTCTGCCTCAACTGCAACCACGATAGTCGTGTTTCTGCCTATGCTATTTATAACAGGGGTGATTGGTATAATGTTTGGTGAGCTGGCAGTAATAGTTACGGTTACGCTTTTAGCGTCTCTTTTTACCGCCGCAACCTTTAGCCCGATGCTCTGTGCAAAATGGCTGAGGTTTACCCCGTTAGAGAAAGCCACCGACGGAGTTGGTAGTGAAAATAAAGAAGCTGATGGTGGTTCAATGCCACCCAAGCAGCATACCGCTCGCCCCGTTAGAAAAGAATTTTCTAACGGGGTAAAAGAACATCGTTCTCTAACGGGGTTTAACTCAGAGACTATGGTTAATAAACCGCAGAAAGAGTGGATTAAAAGATTCTATGATATCTCTGAAAGAATGTTTAAATCCTGGGAGAATTTTTATGCAAAAGAACTTACCTTCTGCCTCAGCCATAAAAAGATGGTTATTCTCGGGTTTTTGGGAGCATTTATGATAAGTCTATTTCTAAGTCGTTTTATTGGTAACGAATTTATCCCTGAAGAAGACACAGGCGATATCCGTATAACCGTTAACCTTGCTCTTGGCACAAGGCTGGAGGAGACAGAAAAGGTAGCAAAGAGGATTGAGGATATCTTTGAGAAATATGTGCCGGAGGCAAGGTTTGTTTTTGTCAGGCCCGGCACAACTCCAGGGGTAGGCAG
>CAZDNS010000084.1:0-4234 GCA_964506845.1 uncultured Planctomycetia bacterium
AATTCGGGGTTTAATTCGGGACACATCCTATTTATTCCGATGCTGTTAAATACATCTGTCCCCTTTTATCAGTCCCCTTTTATCATAAGGGATTTCCAGGCGATATTGATTTAAGGCATTCCCTTGTCTTACAATCTGGCATTTTAAAACTTTTGTAGCATGGTCTACAATTTAGCGCTGCTTCTAAAACTATATCCCCATCAGCCTTTGGGAATGGGTCGTATACTATGCTATCCACCATCCCAAATATTAATATGGTATTTATAAAAAAATGGGATGTGTCCCGAATTTTTCCCTGGCATATTTTATATCTATTGATAAATATAGCCTGAGAGTTTCGTTATGGCAGAATCAAACCTCTTTAAAACCCTTTCCTTTCCTAAAAGTTCAAAGACATCAAATATCCCGGGACCAACGGTCCTTCCTGTAAGGATAAACCTTGAGGGGTGTATCAGTTCTCCTGCAGAAATATTTAATTCCTTTGCGAGATTTCTCAGTGCTTCTTCTGTATTTGAAATCGTAAATTCATTTAAGCCCGATAGGCTATCGCGGAATTTGGTAAGATTCTCTTTTATGTTTGGTTTCTGGGCTAATTTTGTTAATTGTTCTGCCTCGTATTCTAAGTTATCCCTTAAAAAATAACCTGCTTCCTGTTTAAACTCTCCTAATGTCTTTATTCTTATCGTAAACAGTTTTACAAGCTTTTTGAGATTATCCTCATTTAACATTGCTAAATCTTCCTTATCCAGGAATTCTTTTATCAACGAGGTGAGAGTACCTATATCTAAGGCTTTTATATACTCGGAGTTCATCCAGTTAAGTTTATCTATGTCAAACACGGCATTTACAGATTTTACATTTTTTATATCAAACTCCTTTATGATACTCTCTATAGACATAATCTCCCTATCGTCTCCCGGCGCCCAGCCTAAAAGGGCTATAAAATTTACAAGCGCCTGCGGTAGGTACCCTGCCTGTCTGTATTCTCTTATGCTGGTGGCACCGTGGCGTTTTGACATCCGCGAGCGGTCCTTTCCGAGTATCAGCGGCACATGGGCAAACTCAGGCGGCTTAAATCCTAATGCCTCATAAAACAGAATCTGCTTTGGCGTATTCGATATATGGTCATCCCCGCGGATTACGCAGGTTATGCCAAGGCTCGCATCATCTATAACGCAGGCGAAATTATAGGTTGGAAATCCATCTGATTTAATCATTACCTGGTCTTTTACTGTGCTTGAGTCAATCTCTATCCTGCCGTGGACTAAATCATCTATGGTGATTGTTCTCCCCTGGGGCACCTTAAAGATAATCGCTTTCTGTGTAATACGACTGGAATCTTTTATTATATTACCCTCTTTGTCCCGTATCTCACCCTCTGCCTCGTAGGCAACGCCCTTATCAAGCAACTTCCCGGCGAATTCCCTGTATATATCAAGCCTTTTAGACTGAAATATGGGCTCATCATCCCAGTCAAGACCTAACCATCTTAGGCTATCGAGAATCTCCTCAAGAAATTCTTTTTTTGAGCGCTCAGGGTCAGTATCTTCGATGCGCAGTATAAACTCACCACCCGTATGCCTTGCATAAAGCCAGTTAAAAAGGGCTGTGCGGCCGCTGCCTATATGAAGATACCCTGTAGGGCTTGGAGCGAATCTAACCTTTGTTTTTTCCTGCAAATTCATAACCCTTTCTTAACGCCTCTTTATTAATGTCGAGCAGATTCTTTCTATGGGAGGGTATAAACTCTTCGAGGGCATTTGATAGAGACTTTAAGTCGAATATCTCATCTGCAAAAAGGAATGTGCCGAGTGCTACCATATTGGCCACTCTTATATTCCCGCAGGAGACCGCTATATCCGTCATAGGAACCCTTGTGCTTTTTATATCCTTTTTTATATTTACATTATCCTCTATAAGCGACGAATTTAGAATCAGGATGCCTTTTTTCTTAACCCTATCTTTAAATTTTTCAAAAGAGGGGTTATTCATAACTATGCATATATCGGGGTTTTCTATAACCGGCGAGGCTATTGCGCTGTCTGATATCGTAACCATGCAGTAGGCAGCTCCTCCTCTGGCTTCAGCGCCGTATGAACTTATCCAAGTAACCTCATATCCGGAGCGCATAGCCGAATACGCAAGCAGTTTTCCCATAAACATTATTCCCTGTCCGCCAAACCCGGCACAAATAATGGACTTAGTCATTTGTATAATTAAAAGGTTAAGGCTAAGATTTCTTAACCTCAGTCTCAACCTCAGTCCTATTTAATACAAACATATTAAGTAATGTTACACTTAAGCCCAAGTTTACGAATGAGCATAAGACCCATCCTTTAAAGGAAGAGGATGGTCTATCCCGCTGGATAAGGAGCGCAAGGAGTAGGTATATGAGGAAAAACTTCTCCGTAAGTTGCTTCTTTTGTTCCCCCTTTAAGGGGTTGGGGGTGCTTGTAGGAGAAGTTTAGCCGAATGCTCCGAGCACCGCAAGCGAAGAAGTAAATTGGGCTTAAACTTATTATCCATCTTATCAACGCAACACATCTATTGCATCTGTATTAGTTTTTATCTGTCACACAAAACGCCCAAGGGAAAATACGGGAGCATATCTTTTTCAACATAGCTAAGAGAGTCTCTCGGCGACATATCCCAGCACACAGGGCACATTGACAAAACTTCAACCAATGAAAAACCCTTGTTATCCAATTGGGTTATAAATGATTTTTGAATTGCCTTCTTTGTCTTTAATATTTCCTTTGGATTATGGACGGATGTTCTTTCAATATATCTTACGCCCTCAAGCTGAGAGAGCAGGTTTGAAAGTTTTAAGGGAAACCCATCCTTCTTTATATCCCTTCCAAGGGGTGTGGTCATAGTCTTCTGCCCGATAAGGGTAGTGGGCGCCATCTGACCGTTTGTCATTCCGTATACTGTGTTATTTACAAATATTATGCTGATGTTTTCGCCGCGGCAAGCCGCGTGTATTATCTCTGCGGTGCCGATAGCGGCTATATCGCCATCGCCCTGATAACCGAACACAAACAGGTCGGGCCTTGAACGCTTTATCCCAGTTGCAACCGCAGGCACCCTTCCGTGAGCGGCTTCGGTTACGTCAAAATCCCAGTAGTCATAGGCAATTACCGCGCACCCGACAGGCGCAATGCCTACAGTCTTTTCGCGTATGCCGAGCTCGTCTATAACCTCGCAGATAAGCCTGTGCGCAATTCCATGCCCACAACCCGGGCAGTAGTGCATCTGAACATCGCGAAGAGACTCAGGTTTTGAGAATACCATCATTTTAACTCCTTTGCAACCGCTGAAACGCAAAATTTGCAACTGCTAAATCGCGAAATCAGTAAACGCCGAAACGCAAAAATTTCTTTGCGCCCTTTGCGGTTATTTCGCGCTTTGGCGCCTGCCTACCGGCAAGGCAGGGTCATTCTGCGCTTTTGCGGTTACTTCTTTGCAACCGCTGAAACGCGAAATTAGTAACCGCTAAATCGCGAAAGTTTCTTCACGTCTTTTGCGAATATTTTGCACTTTTGTGGTTTTATTCTGCGTCTTTGCGGTTATATTTTGTGCTTTTGCGGTTACTCCTTCTTTATCATATCTATTATCTCTTTTTCCTGCGGGACAGCACCGCCTGTCCTGCCATAAAATTTTACAGGACATTTTCCATTGACTGCAAGCCTAACATCCTCTACCATCTGGCCTGCGCTCATCTCAATAACAAGTATACACCTTGCGCGTTTTGCAGCTTTTTTTATTGCCTCATCCGGAAATGGCCAAAGGCTTATGGGCCTTATAAGGCCTGCCTTTAGTCCTTTGTCTCTCAATTTAGAAATGACCGTCTTACAAATCCTGCCGACTGTGCCGTAGGCAACTAATATTACATCGGCATCGTCTGTATAAAATGTCTCATGCTTGGTTTCATACTTTTTAATACGTTCATATTTCTTTTGGAGGATATTATTAAGTTCTTCTAACTTATCTATCTCAATAAGAAGCGACCTTATAACATTCGGCTTTCTTCCCTTGCACCCGGTCAATGCCCAAGGTTTGGTTAATTGGTGAGGAGCTAATTGGTTAATTGGTCTTTTATTTTCACTACTCACTACTAACTGTTCACCGCTCACCACAATGGGCTCCATCATCTGTCCTAATATGCCGTCTGCAAGAATCATCACCGGCATCCTGTATTTATCTGCGAGGTCAAAGGCAAGATAGGTAAGCT
>CAZDNS010000084.1:4334-7377 GCA_964506845.1 uncultured Planctomycetia bacterium
GGGCAATAAATTACGCAGAATTCACAGGATTTACATTTATCTTTATTAATCTTTATGTGCGGCATACTCTTTACAGGTTAAGGTTGAGGTTGAGGACGAGAAGCATTCTCATATTTACTGCCAATAAAAGCTCTTATCTTTTCAAATAACCTATCCTTTGAAAGCCCATATTTATCAAGGAGGGTATTTCTTTTTCCGTGCTCTATAAATATATCGGGCAGCCCTATAATCTTTATTTTCTCAAATATTATATCATTTTCTTCTAACTCCTTAAGCACGCGGCTTCCAAAGCCTCCCTCAATAACGGCCTCTTCAACACAAACCAGTATCTTACATCTGGCTGAAATGCTCTTCGCAAGTTCTATATCAAACGGCTTTATAAATCTCGCATCTATTACACAGGCATGGATATTTTCTTCTTTAAGCCTTTCTGCGACCTCAAGGCAGGGCTGTACCATGCTGCCTAAGGCAAGTATGGCAACATCATCTCCCTCTCTTAAAACCTGCGCCCTTCCAAGCTCTATAGGCGTTCTCTTAGATTCTATATTCACACCGCTTCCTCTCGGATATCTTATAGCGATAGGGCCATTGTAACTAACCGCAAACTCAAGCATAGCCTTAAGTTCATTTAAATCCGCTGATGCCATAATAACAAGGTTGGGTATATTGCTTAAATAGGCTATATCAAATATACCGTTATGGGTAGGCCCGTCTTCTCCCACGATACCCGCCCTGTCTATCGCAAACACCACATGGAGATTTTGGAGGCATACATCATGGATAATCTGGTCATACGAACGCTGTAAGAAGGTAGAATATATAGCAACAACGGGTATAAACCCATCCCTTGCCAGGCCTGCCGCAAAACCCACCGCATGCTGCTCTGCCATACCGACATTAAAAAATCTATCCGGAAATTCGTTATGAAACCTATCAAGGCCTGTGCCTTCCGGCATAGCGGCGGTTATAGCAACAATCTTCGGGTTTAACCTTGCCAGAGCGCATATAGAACTGCTAAAAATATCCGTATAGGTATCGCCCTTGGAGGCAACTCTAAGCTCGCCTGTTTCAGTAAAAAAGGGGGTTGTGCCATGAAACTTATGGGGAGACTTTTCGGCAAATTCATACCCCTTGCCTTTTTTTGTGACAAGGTGCAAAAGTATGGGGGCTTTCAGGGTTTTTATATTCTCAAGTGTTCTTACTAACAGCCCTATATCGTGACCGTCTATGGGGCCGAAGTATCTAAACCCGAGTTCCTCAAATATTATTCCGGGCACCAACAGATTTTTGAGTCCTTCTTCAAGCCGCCTTGCCGCGCGTACAGCCCTGAAACCTAATTTCGGGATCCTTCGCATAAGGGTCTCGACATCTTTCCTTATCCGATTATATATAGGGCTTGTCACCACCCTGTTTAGATACCTGCTCATTGCGCCCACGCTCGGCGATATAGACATCTCGTTATCGTTTAAGATGACAATTATGTCCTTTCCTAAATGGCCTGCGTGGTTTAATGCCTCAAGCGCCATGCCGCCCGTAAGAGAGCCGTCTCCGATAACAGCAATAACCTTATTCGCCTTATTCGAGACTTCCCTTGCCGCCACAAGGCCAAGTGCAGTTGATATAGATGTTGAGCCATGGCCTACTGTAAATGTGTCAAAAGGACTTTCTTCTCTCTTCGGGAACCCGCTTATGCCGCCAAATTGCCTCAAGGTCTTAAAGGACGCCTTTCTCCCGGTTAAAATCTTATGCGCATACGCCTGATGGCCCACGTCCCATACTACAAAATCGCCAGGTGTGTCAAATACATAATGAAGCGCTATCGCTATCTCCACGGCTCCAAGGCTTGCCGCAAGATGCCCGCCTGTTTCTGAGACAGTTTCTATTATAAGAGACCTTATCTCTGAGGCAAGTTGAGGAAGTTGATTTATTTCAAGGTGCTTTAAATCACTGGGATAATCCACTCTCTCAAGAAGTCTTTCCAATATTAATAACTCCTCTTTAATATAAAATCCATAAGGGCGTTTAAAATTCTGGCTTTGCTATTAAGGGGTTTTAGGATTTGCTTTGCCTCATCAGCAAGCCTTTCTGCTTCATCATATGCGCCCTGCCTTCCGAATAGTCTGGCATAGCCCTCGTTATCCAGTATATCGTCCACTATCTGAAATATAAGCCCTGCATATTCTCCGAATTTGTATATTCTTCTAATATCGCCTTCAGCCGCTCCTGCACTGATAGCGCCCGCCTTTAAAGAGGTGGCTATCAGGATGCCAGTTTTATGCGTATTTATGTAATTAAGCGCACCAAGCCCGGGTTCTTTATCCTTAAAATGGATATCAACCACCTGGCCGCCTATCATTCCAAATGTTGAAATGGCATGGGATATCTCCTGTATAATCCTGAAACGCCTTTTAGAAAAATTATCCCTGCTTAAAATCCCGAAAGCCAGCGACAAAAGGGCATCTCCTGCTAAGATCGCAGTGGCTTCATTAAACTTTTTATGCAGGCTGGGTTTCCCGCGCCTGGTATCATCATTATCTATTGCAGGCAGGTCATCATGAATCAACGAATAATTATGAATTAACTCAATCGCGCAGGCTACATCCAGGGCCTCTTTGTCTTTTCCTCCCGTGGCTTGACAGGCAGCCAGACACAGTATAGGCCTTATCCTCTTTCCACCCGGAAACATAGCATACCTTATCGCCCTATGTATCTGGCTCGGATAATCCGATTCCTCTGGCAGCAATTTATCAAGACGCGTGTCTATAAGGGCTACCCTGGATTTCAGATATTTGTTGATATTAAACTTATTCTTGCTCTTCATCTTCGGGCTCTTCAAAATTTTTGACTTTAAACTTTCCGCTTGAGTCCTTCATAAGAAGCTCCACCTTTTTCTGGGCAGCCTCCAATTTCTTTGCGCATTCCCTGGCGAGTTTTACGCCTTCCTCGTACTTCTTCAAAGATTCCTCTAGCGGAAGATTTCCGTTTTCAAGGTCTGCTACTATCTTCTCTAATTTCTTCAGCGCCTCCTCGAATCTTATCTCAG
>CAZDNS010000085.1:0-7327 GCA_964506845.1 uncultured Planctomycetia bacterium
CCTTTACACTAATAGGCGAGACAAGACTCTTGCCCCAGGGCAATACCATAACCTGGTACATCAGCTTTATTTCTTTTGGAGAAATAGCCTCCCATCTATTCAGGGAAATTCCTTTAGTCAAATCAATATCTGTATCTATAAATGGCGCCTCTAAAACTATCCTTTCTGGCTTTTCTACTGTTACGGGCACTCCCCTCGAATATCTTAATCCATAGTAAACCAGGGCGCCGAATGACAGCGCTGAAATTGCGCAGATTAAAATAATAGTGATTTTCTTCGTCATTATTTTTTTCGTAAAAATCTCTTCTCTTCTTCTAAAAATCCTATCATTTCTTTAGAGATTCTCTTATAAAACCCGTTTGCCGCACTAGACGTAATTGCCATGGCTATTCTTTTTGCCGCTGGATATAGATGTTCATCAAAAAACCTTGTCTCGGCATCCAGGCATAAACCAGCCTTTTCATTGCTATCAGGTGTTTTCCTCTCAATGGCATGTGTTCTTTTAAAAATCAAATAATGCATAAATTCCAATTCATTAGGTAAAAAGTCCGGCCTCTCATTATTCGGCTCCACGCCAAAGGCCCTATAAAAACCCATTATATCTGCTAGATAACGCGCCCTCTGAAATTCATTCTCTGCAAGATACTCTGTGGTATAAAGCCATATCTCTTCTCTCCTGAATAATCTGTCATAGTCAGACATAAGTTTATCCCTGTCCTCATCCGGGAAAATACTAAACAAGCTATCCTGTGGATAAGAAAAGGCTATCTGAAATTTCCTGTATTGCACCCTCCTTGCCTTATCAGGTAATGCTTGTTCTGTGCACATCCCTTTCTTCATCATATTCCTTCCTTATAACAATGGGTTCTTTTAAAGGCACCCTCACAATCGCCTCTCCACGCCTATCAAAACCAGTAACATAACCGTTCTCTATTTCTCCTTCAACCTTAAATGAATCTATTATCTTATCAGTGCAGCCTATCAGCATCAATATGCCCACAAGGTCCTTATCCTCGTATGCCTTTTTATAAATCTCCACTGCCATTTTTGCGCCAGGGCCAAATAATTGCCGGTTGAATTCTTCAGGGACATTTATAGGCGGGATATAGTAAACATTGGGCTCAAGGCCAAATTGAGGATAAAGGGGAAGCGCTATTTTTTTAATATGCACAAGATAATCAAGCGGGTTGTCCCTGGCCGGAGACTGCCAATTGCCTTTAAACCCATTCAGGCGTATCTTGCCAATGCAGTTTATCACGCATTGTGTCTGCATACCCTGCTCTATGCCTGGGAAACAAGAGATACACTTTTCTGATTTTTTGGTATAATGCCTGAAAAATGTCTTTTTATAGGGACACGCACGCACGCATTCCTGATAGCCGCGGCACCTCGCCTGGTCAATAAGCACAATCCCATCTTCCTTTCTTTTATATATCGCTTTTCTTGGGCAGGCTGCAAGACAGGCAGGATAAGTGCAATGATTACAGATTCTCTGTAGATAAAACATCCAGTTTGTATGAGGTAGTCCGAAAGCGGCTTTTTCTTGAATTTGTTGATTCACTTCATCCTCTCCAATATTAGGATGTGCCCAATCTTCTTCTTCTGGCATCCAACCCAATATCTCTTCTCCATAGGGTGCATTTTCAAAGATTGTTTTTCCGACATATTTGTCTTGTTTCCAATTCTGAGTTCCAAGTTTTTCTAGGAGTCGGACATCATAACCAAGTGGATAAAATCCCCATGGCTTGGTTTCCACATTGTTCCAAAACATATACTCCTGTCCCTTGCCTGAGGTCCATGCATTTTTACAGGCGAGGGTACAGGTCTGACAGGCAATGCATTTATTCGTGTCAAACATCCATGCAACCTGTTTCTCAGGACGGTTCTCAGGATACTTATAGGCCATCTTTCTCTGCAATTGCCAATTATAGACTTTGTGCATTCTGCTTCCCCCAATCTTACAGGCTGCCGCCTGTAGTATCCTTCTTTTGTGGCATTCCACACACGGCAGTGTGTGGTCAGACTACAAATTTCCCTTCCAAGAATCTCTTCATTGCCTGACTCTCATAACCTGGCCTAAACCCAAGTTCAGCCGGCCTCCAGAGCGCATGCTTTATCCCACCTGCTTCTGCCTTGGTTATCTTCACAAAAGATTCCTTTGGTGCACCTGTAGTGCAATGCACATCCGGAGCAAAACCCTTTCCTATAATCTGACCAAAATACTCCTTACGTGCTAAAGATTCTGTCATCAATGTAGGTCTAAGCCATGCACGGGTAGCAGATTGGTGTGAGCCATATCTAAACATAGCCTGATAGCCTGTGCGGGGATTTCTTGCGAGCCCATCCTTATTATTTTCATGTCCTTCAACAGAGCCATAGGTTGCCACATACATATTAAACCAGGAGCGTGCAACGCCTCGCGGAAGCCCTTGGTAATATCTGGCACGCATCATAGCGCGATGAACCTTACAGTCTTCTGGTTTATTCTGCCAACCGCGGAAAGGCCTATCCTCAGGGTCTGCATCAATATAAACATAATCACCGTCATTAATTCCCGACTCTTTTGCATCTTCAGGATTTAAATCTACATAACCTTCTCCTACCCAGGGCATTCTCTTATCATACCGGTGCATATCTCCAAACGGCCCAAACCAACTTGAGATAACATCTGTATCTACTGGTGTGGTATGCGCCCCGTGCCGGTATTTTGGAGTAATATATATAAACGTAAAACCATCCTTTTTTCTTGGATGTGAGGTTTTTATAAGATTTTCTGGCCGTATCACTACATTACGCACCTGCCTCACCTCACAGGATAAATCCCCTTCTAATAAACCATATTCTTGGGGTCCTTTCGGACGGATTAAATCAGCAGCACCGCAGACAATAACATTTGGCTCATAAAAAGTGGCATCTACTGGTTCTCTATGAACAGGGATATTTTCACCGTGCTCTAAAAACTCATCCTCATCACGGTAAAACTCTAAGCGGCCGGATTTTGTGTAATGCGGCTTGTTCTCATTTGACTGCTCCCATCCCATAATCTTTGGATAGGTGCGCGTCATAAGGAGTGACGGAATTCCTTGCCTTGCCTTTTCTTCCACTTCTTCAATTCTATAACCTTTCAGAGTTGTCGAATTGTCTATAATTCTCTGAAGATATACCTCAACTTTATTCTCATATACAAATCTCCAATAATCTTCAAATCTATTGTCCTGAGTAAGCCCAGATAATGCCTTTCCTACACCTGCTAAAACCTCAATGTCACCCTTGGTATCATGAAGTCTTTTAAGTGGTGTTCGTGGAAAAATCTGAAAGAAAGGATTTGTAACCGCTGCTGTCATGTCCGGATGCTTAAACTCTGCCCAAGAATCCACTGCAAAAACCACATCTGCATATTCACAAGAAGCAGTCCACCACCATTCATTAACTGCCACGCATTCAATCTTGGGAAGGGTATTTACCACAAAATCATGGTGCCATTTTAAGTTACCCAGGATGGAGTTACCATTACCAAACCAGACAAATTTTGTAGGCGTAGGCATATGGCTTTTACCTGTAAAAAGTTTCTTGCCTATGCGTAGTGGACGGTCTCCATAATTATAATAGTGAGCGGATTCCATTTTGTAATATGTTTTAGGGCGTGGCGTCTTAAAAAGGCCTAATTCAATATCAAAGACATCCTCCCCTATATAAAGAGGAAGGCCGTTAAAATACGCGCCGCGATAATTCCCTGCATAACTTCCAATATTCCCACCGTGAAATCCAATATTTCTTGTAAGGGCGCAAACCAAAAATATTGCACGGTCTTTTAGGTCATTGTTAAAGAAATGATTTGGGCCCATACCCACAGGAACTAAGGTTTTGGATTTGTTTTTCGCAAATTCTCGCGAAAGCCAGAAGATGGCTTCTTTATTTACATGGCATATATCGCTTACTATCTCTGGTGTAAAATGAGAAACATGTTCCTTTGTCAAATCGAATACTGGCCTTGCCTCAATCTTTGTTCCATCCAATAAGCTAACCGAAAATTTTCCTTCAATAGCAAAATTTCTAGAAACCCCCAAATCGTCCCGCGTAACAATATCTGGCTCATTCTTATCCAGATCCCAAACCACAAAATCTCCCCATTCATTTCTCAGTTTCTCTGTTATAACCTGATATGTCTGCTTTATGTTGGCAGGTGGTTTTTCTCCTTCTTTCAGGAGCTGTGCCTTTTTAAGCTCCTTTGGTTTATAACCTGAAATGATATCCTGCGGTTTCAACAATTTAAGGGTATCCATACGCACCAGAAATGGCAAGTCTGTGTGACCCTTCACAAAGTCCTCATCATAAAGCCTTTCTTGAATAAGAATATTTGCAATACCTAAGGCAAAGGCAGTGTCGCTTCCCGGGCGTATAACAATCACCTTATCAGCTTTATTTGAAGTAGATTGGTATTCACAGGCAATTGTTACCACCTTTGCCCCTTTAAGACGTGCCTCAGTTAGCCAGTGTCCATCAGGCATCTTTGTAGAAATCCAGTTCATTCCCCACGAGACAATCATACTAGCGTTCTCTGCAGTTACTAAATCAAAATCTATTGTCTGATGACCGCAGACCATAGGATGCCCTGGCGGTAAATCTGTATGCCAGGAATAATTATCCCATCCTCGGCCGCCCAGGGTATCTTCTTTACCCACCTTTCTTATATAATCATCCAGAAGCGCCACAGAGTTTGCCATCCTGTAAAATCCCATAATTCGAGTTGCGCCTAAAAGTGGCATTCCTCCGCGGAATTTCAACACCTGAGTTCCTGCCCCTTTGGTGGCTTCAATCATTGCCTCATCATAGCCCTGTTTTTTAAGAAGTTCTTTGCCTTTGTCTTGCGAATATGTTGTGGCAATATTTAGCATAGATTTAGCAACAATTTCACAGGCAGTTTCAAATGAAACTTTTATAAAAGGTTCCTTTCCGCGGTTTAAATATCTTTGAGGAATTCTTCCATTTGCATCTCTCGGAAATCCATCGTCATACCACTCCTTAAACCCTTTCCTAACGCAAGGGTATTTTACCCTGCGTGGGCCATAAACCCTTCTTAGCATTGCAAGGCCCTTTTGACACAACCTGGGATCCCATCTGTGGCTCGCCTCATTTCCATAAACATCCTTTGCCTTTCCATAGCCGTAACTCGGCCCAATTCTCGTAACCACATCATTTTTAACATATGCCTTTAGAAGACAGTTATGCGTGTCGTTAGGCGCGCATAAAAAATGAAAGGTATAATCATGTTTAAACTGGCCGCGGTAAATCTTCTCCCAATCCCTCTCAGGATAAAAATCCAAAGGGTTGTCTATCTCAGGAATAAATCTTAAGCCTGCTAAAAGCGGTTCGGTCATCATAAGCCCGGCAATAGAGGTCAGGGACATCTTCAGAAATCTCCTCCTGGTGATTTTCTTCATATCGTTCTCCTCGATTTCTCTCTTGCCAGTTGTTTTAATGTCATTTTGTCTAAGGCATTGACAAATCTTTTCTGTAACACCTTTAAGTTTTTCCTGATAGAACACATTTCAGATCTACTGCAGGTGTTGTTTCTAGTAAGGCAGTAATTAAAGGCAATAGGCCCTTGCATGATCTCCATTATGTTTCTTACGGTTACACCTCCTGGGTCCCTATCAATAGAAAATCCTCCCTGTACGCCTCTATGTGAAACAAGTATTCCTTCCTGGGTTAATCTCTGAAATATTTTATGGAGAAATTGCGGCGGGACTCTTCTCTTCTTGGCTACTGTTCTCAAAATAAATATCTTACCCGTGGGAAAACTGGCCATGTAGGTCAAACATCTCAATGCATAATCTGTACTTCTTCTTATGAATTCCATCGCTATCTATGGTTTGTTAAAACAAGACTAAAATAATCCTCTTTTTACAAATTGTCAAGGTAAATAAAAAATAATCTGTGGCCTCTGACAAATTAGCGGTAGGGCTTTATGTATCGCATAGCTTCAGCGATGACTTTCTTAACCTCTGCCAATCTTTCTTTACTTAGCGCCTCCCGTCGTTTACTGCACTCAACATTATTAGAGGATTGCTTATCCTTATCGCTTAATGGCTTCCCATCCATAACCGCATAGAGCGCCAAGGAAACCATATGCTTACAAAGTGTATCTTTTTGCCCAAGGTAGCAAGTGCAGTGACCCTGTTTATAGTTACGAGCTGACACGGAGAGACGATACAGCTCCGTTCCCAGAACAACAGCGGAATAATATCCTCCCAACGCCTCTACTTCCGTCACCTTACCATTCTCATACAATCCCACCGCGCGCTTAAACGTAGCCTCATCAGTCGCAAATTTGATTTTGTTAAGGTCGTATGAGGGAGTCATAAAAATTGAGTTTGTTTCAATTTTTTTATCTAAAATTAATTCTTTCTACAACACAACATTAATTTTGCCATTTTCCGTATAAAATTTCCGGAGATACATTATGCATATCTATAACCATCCCTTGTACTGTATTCTGATTATATTTTTTTATCAACTCTGCCGCTTCGGCTTTTGACATCTTTCTGCTTCCCATTGGGTTTACCTCGTACATATCATCGTGGGGTTCATCGTAAAGGTCTTTATATCGTAGGCAAACATACCAATTTGCTGATAAAAATACTAAAAAACCTTTATCCTTCGCCAACTTTGTAAATTCATTTATAAGGTTCTCTGCTTTTGCAGGATTTTCGGCAGATATTGATAGAGGTGTTCTACTTGAAAGGAGCGGGTCTCGAGAGCCGAGGTTGTAATAATTCATGACAACTAGGTCCTTCGGGTCCAGCAATGTTTTATCAGATGTTATGCGCCAGAATAAATATATCTGAGGATTTTCTAGCTCTCTAAGTTTGTCTCCTTCATTATGAATCAGTATCTCGTCGTGGTTATTGTCAAAGTTCATACTAAATTTAAAATATGGTAATTCTGCTGTTTTTGCGATTTTGTTAGCTTCGTATGATATCCTGTTGGCCTCGCAAGATTTAAGCAAAGAAGCTACCGATATGACAAATGCTAAAATTGCTATCGAATTGGTTACCCAGTTTGTCGCTAACTTTTTTTCCCATGTTTCTTTCGATTTCTTCCTATCTGCCATGTGCGCCCCTTATACTATCTAACCCATCTAAGACAACACTTCAACAAACTCCGCCACAACTCTAAAATCTTCACCGGTCACATTCTCAAGAATGATATCTTTAAAATTCTTATTATCCGGTAACAAAGTAATCTTTTTATGCCGCCACTGGCCATCACCGAGATTCTCTTTTTCACTATGGTAGCGCTTAATTGTGAAACTCTGGTGCGTTTC
>CAZDNS010000086.1:0-7188 GCA_964506845.1 uncultured Planctomycetia bacterium
TCGTTTCTTTCCAAATCCACTATCATCATAAGTTCTGCCTTATCCTTTTTACTCCTTAATAAATCTCTTTTTAAATATCCATCCTCTTTTTTGGTGTTTCCCCTTGGCCGAGTCCCCTTCATAGGCCGGGTCTGGACTAAATTCCCTTTAAGCCTTAAAAATCTCTCAGGCGAGGCGCTTAGTATATGAAAATCGCCAAAATTAAAAAAACTGGAAAAGCAGGAAGGGTTTATCCGGGACAGCCTATCGTAGATTTTAAAAGGCTCTTCTTTTACGCTGGAGGAGAAACGCTGGGAGAGATTTACCTGATATATGTCTCCGTTTCTTATATATTCCTTGGCTTTCTTTATGGCGAGAATATAGTCTTCTTTTCTAAAGTTGGAGTGTAATTCTGGCGTTGTGCCTTCTTTCTGCTTGGCTGGTTTTGCCCTGACATTAAAATTTTCCAGATGCCTTTTTAATCTTGCTATATCCTCTTTTGCTTTTTTCTCTTTGAGGCTATGGGTTTCAGGAAGGCCTGTTGAAGATACGAACATCTCCTTATTGAGGTGGTCAAATATCAATACGCTGCTATAAAACATTATGAATAAATCAGGGATATCTACATCGCAAACCGAGATATCCGGCAGCCTCTCAATAAAATGTTTCAAATCATAGTTGAAATAACCTACTGCACCCCCAAGAAAGGGCATCTCGCATTTAATTCTTTTAATTTTATAAACGTTTAATAACTCTCTTAACTTTTTAAACGGATTTCCCTTAGAATGCTCCGTATTGCCTTCTCTTATTATCTCTATATCCTCTCCCTTTGACTTAAGTATCAGAAAAGGTTCTGTGCCTAAAAAAGAGAACCTTCCAAGCCCATTATGTAAAAGAGAACTCTCAAGTAAAAAACTATGGGGTTTATCTTTAAAGAGATTAAAAATTGCTCTTGGCTGAGTAAAGTTTCTTAGTTTAATAACCAATTTCTCTTACCAAAAAATTAAGAGATTTCCTTTAGAGGGAAATCTCTTTGGAATGTTTTTTTAAAGGACCCTAAACTATGAACCACAACGATTATGTGCCATGCTATTTCTATATAATGTTATCTGCTATTTGCTAATTATAGATTTTTGTCCCTCGCTAGGCGGACGTTAGCACCTCAGCAGCTACAACCTTCCTTTTCGTTAGGTTGTTTAACGCTGCTTCGGCACCAAACTTGCCAAAGGCAAGTTTGGTGGGCCCAAGAGGACTTGCCTACTTCACTCGCAGGATTTGCTCGCTGCGTAGGCTCCCCTCGCTCGCTTTCGCTCGGGATTCTCGCTTCTCCTCGCTACTCGCTCGGCGCTCACTCGCTTCAAGTCCTAAGCTTACACTAAAGAAGTGGGCCCAAGAGGACTTGAACCTCTGACCTTTTGCATGTCAAGCAAACGCTCTAACCAACTGAGCTATGAGCCCACAAAAAACTTAGTGATTGGTAACTGGTAATTGGTAAATAGTAAATACACAATAAAAAAATAATGACGAGTTACTAATTCCTATTTACATATTTACTATATCTTTTATTTTGTCGTCCACTCCCCGCTTTTAAGTTGAATCTTCTCTCCTGCTTCTGCGCGGTCTCTCTGCTCCTGGGCAGAGACGTCTTCAATCTGGCTTATGGCGTCCTTGGGATAGCCCTTCTGCTCTACTATGCTTTTATAGATTATAATCCTGTCTCTATTTTCCTGCTCAACTAAATTTTTTACAGTGCTGTCTTCGGAGAACGCAGTTAAATACCCCTTATTATTTTCTCCTATCAGACCTTGTCTTTTATAATCCTTTATAGTCTGGTATCTTGCCTTTCTTGATTCAATGGCAGCCTGAACCTCGTCTTGCGCATAGGCATATTCTACTAATAGACTTTTTGAATTCTTATCAGGCGCTGCCTTTACCGGCTGCTTTCCGCTTACCATATCCTCAATGCTTGAGACAGTTTCTTTTACCTGTCTTATATCAATTGTGATATGCGCCTCTATCTTTATAGGCCTATTAGGGTCTCCTACAGTCTCAACCCTGCAGCCTGAAATAGCTAAAATCCCCGTCAATAAAAATAAACCTGCATACAATCTTTTCATCCTGCGCCTCCCTATTTAAACAATCCCAATAATGTTCCCAATGCTACTTCGTCTATATTTATATTAAATTCCAGAAAATGCGTTCCATCCAAAACCAGATGCATCTTGTATCCTTCTTTACCCTTGGCGAATTCTCCGTTTAAGCGGTTATAAATAAATTCCTTTTCCTTTAAAAGCTCGTTAACCAACTGGGTGGTTTGATTGTCTTTGGGAAGATAATTTAAAAGCGCTAAGATAACCTCTTGCTTTATTTTGCCTGTCTTATCGGAATTTGCCTTTACCTCTAAGATTTCTAAGGCGGTTCCTTTTAGTACAAGAACAATATCTAAATCTACAACGCCCTCTGTCTTTGTCTTAAAACCCTTTGAGGCATTGTCAAACCTTTCTAAATCCAGTGCTTCTATTTTTGAATCAAATCTGAAAGAGGGGCCTTTGACAGAAAATGATGCAGAACCCTTGCCCTTTCCGTTATACATATTATACTCAAAACTGTCAAAATTTAAAAGGGAATTCTGGCTCATTAGCCTACCTTTCAAATTCTCTAATAACACATCTCCTGCCTTTACGCTTCTTATAAAAATCCCTTCCCCTTTCCTGGTATTACCGCTCGTAAAGGGTATATTGCCAGATATACCGCTTATATAAAGGCCGCTCTTTTCAGAGATTACGCCTGCGGCGCTCAGAATAACATCCAGAGAAAACTCAAGGCCAGCATTATTAAAAACTATTTCTCCGAATACTGCAGTTTCCCCAAATATCTCCATATCACCTATAGCGCTAAATTGGCTGCCCAAAAAATCCCTGAGTTTCAAAGGACTGCCTGGGAAAACCCTGAAAGAAATTTTTTTTGCGCCAAGGGTGTTATCCAATTCTACCAAGAAAAGGGCATTTAATTTCTTATCTATCGCATATCCTGAAAATTTTTTATTAAAAAATAAAAGGGGATTATACCTTATTACCAGTTTGTCAATTGCAAAAGAACCAAATCCCTCATAGTTTATCCTAAGGTTTTTTAAGACAACGGTGGTAAACAGGTCTGTATCGAGAGAGCCTATCTCTACGGCTATACCTTTTGTTTTAAGGGCGGTTTCTATTCTATGTTTTATAATCTCTTTTACGGGGCCTAGTATAACAAAAAGGTAAGCCGCCAAAACGAATATCAGGATAGCCGAAACTATTCTAAAGAGGGTCTTCATTGAAAATAATAATATCACACACATCAAGACAAGCAACACAATTCTCTCCGCTCGCTTGCGGTGCTCGTCACATTTGGCTCGGTTTTCCCTATAAGCACCCCCATCCCCTTAAAGGGGCTCGCATAGGAGCGTCTTACGGGAAAATCTCGCCTCATAAGAGTGTGAGCTTAGGCTCCTTATCCAGCGGGATAGACCATCCTCTTCCTTTAAAGGATGGGTCTTATGCTCGCTTCAAGAATTGGTTGCTTGTATCAGAGAAAAACCCCCGAAGCAAGGGATAATAAACTTACACACCTTTTGTTGATACGTCGTACTCTAAGCAATATTACAAAAAGAAAAAAAAGAAAAATTTTGCCTTATTTTTTCTTTTTCCTTGACTTGGTCTTTTACTTCTGGCAAAATACAGACAATGATATCCCCTAATCCCTTTACCCCTCAATCTGGCTGGGAGCCGAAAGAGTTTGGCGGAAGAAAAGAAGAAATAACCCTATTTGAAAATACCCTAAAAGCCGCTGCCTCAAATAAACCAGACCATATAGTCCTGCTCGGAGAATGGGGTATAGGAAAGACCTCTTTACTCAAGTATTTTAAGAAACTCTCTCAGCAAAAAGGCTATCCGAGCCTGCTCTGCCCTATCGGTAGATTTACCGAAAAGGACAAAACCATAGACGGGATAAATCTAATCCTGGAAGAACTCGAAAGAACCTTCCCCCTTGATACGGGAATGCCTGACAGGCCATCCGCCAAATCTAAACAGCCCCAGACGCTCCTGACTAACAGGCTTCTTT
Source organism: uncultured Planctomycetia bacterium (assembly GCA_964506845.1). GTDB lineage: Bacteria > Omnitrophota > Gorgyraeia > VGKN01 > VGKN01 > CAZDNS01. The sequence goes on from CAZDNS010000086.1 coordinate 4,081, forward strand.
CTCTTTATAAAAATGCTAAAGCGGATTGCATAGTTATCCTGCTCGATGATATCCAGAACTTTTCAAAAATATCAGAGGTAATAGATATAATAAGGCTTGTTTTAAGCAGGGATGAGGTTATAGAAAATACGAGGTATCTATTTGTCCTTTCTTCAACACCCGATGGCTGGCAGCATTTTATCGATAAGCATAATCCTGTGGGAAGATTCTTCAGGACAAAACTTAGCCTTGAAAAACTTACCAAAGAAGAAATTTTTAATATTATAAGAAAGACGCTTTTAAACACCGGTGTTTATTTTTCGGATGAAATAATCAAAAATGTCTACGAATATACAAACGGTCATCCGTACGAACTACAGCTCTTATCAAGCAATCTCTATGAAACCCAGATAGGGGCAAATGTGGATACTCCAGCGCAGTGGGAAAGGGCGCTCTCTGATACTTTGCGGGATTTGGGCAGGGATTACTTTGAGTCTCTCTACAGGCAGATAACAGAGAGGGAAAGGCCCATCTTAGAGGTTATGGCAAAGGAAAATTCTCCCCTAGATATAAAAGAGATAAAGGACCTCCTATGGTCAAATATCAGGCAGTATAAAGGCTATCCCCTTAGGGATATAGGAAGCTTTATCTACCGCTTAGAAGATAAGGGAATAGTAAAAAAAGTCTCCCGCGGAAAATACGAAATCTTTGACAGGATGTTTTTAGAATATTTTGAGAGAAAGAGATAATTCTATCTTTTCTTCTTCATCGGCTCGTTGCAGCAGATTATATCGCACTCCTCTACGCAACCGCAGACATTATCCACTGTAACTATAATCCCGCATACCCTACAGGTATACTTGGGTTTGGATTTCTTAACCGCCTTTTTTGCCATATTTATAATCCCTCCTTTTCTTTCTAATTTTGGATTTTGATTTTTGATATTTGAATTTTACTCAAGATATCCCTCTACCTTTGTATCTTTTTTCCGGGATATAATATAGCCTGTTGAAATCTCAAATTTATAGGCAATACCATCTAAGGTAACAACCGTAAATGTTTTATTATCTGATGAAAAACCCTGTGGAATAGACGATTTATTCGCCTGCCAGAAATAATGGGATTTGGTATATTCCAACCTTTCGATGTTTCTGACCAAGTCTCTTACTAAATATTTTCTTAGAAGTTTGTCTTTCTCGTAAAAGGCAACTGCCAAGTCGCTAAGCCTTTTCTTGTCGCTTGCCCAGGGCCCAAAACGCACCAGGTGTATTCCGTCGTTACAGAGCGCAACAAGTCTTGCAAACCATTTAACCCTCCAAAGGACATTATTGGAATTATAATAGGTCACTATACCCTCACCCTCCTCGCCATAATCAGCATCTGGAATCATCTCGATAAAATACTGCCCGTTAGAAGAAGAGGTTTTCCATTTTTTGTTGGGTGCAACACTATCAGCAAAAACTGCTGTGGCAATAAGGTAAAAAAGTGTGCAAATTAAAATTTTTTTCATCCTCATTTTACCTTTATCTCAATCTCGACTTTATTGGTAAGCGTATTATGAACGAGGCAATGCTCAACCACCTTTAAAAAGGCGGGTTCTCTCTTATCTAACCTTGCGTTTGGAATAATAACCTCTGCTCTTATTTTGGACACCCTTGCAGGTTCACTTGCTTTCTCCCATGTCAGGTTTATGGTTAAGCCTGCGCTATCAATGCCTGTGTTCTTTAAGAAATTTACTGCATAGACCCCTATACAGCTTCCAAGGCTTGCTATCAAGAGTTCTGGCGGTGTCATTGCTAAATCATCTCCGCCGGCATCCTTCGGCTGGTCTATCAGTATTGAATGACTCCTGTATTCTGCCTTGAATTTCTCCCCGCCTAAATATGAAATAACCATTTTACTCTCCCATAAACTGTGTTACTATTTTCCTTGTCCTGTTCCTGTTATCAAATTCTGCCAATACTATCTGTTGCCATGTGCCAAGAGCAAGTTTTCCGTTTTCAAAAGGAATTGTCATAGATGGCCCCTGCAAAGCCGCCCTTATATGGCTAAAGCCATTTGCATCACCCCAGGTCTCATCATGGCTATAATGTTTATTAGAAGGCGCGACTTTTTCGTATATATCCCTCATATCCTTTATAAGCCCGTCCTCGTATTCAAAAGAGGTAATTCCTGCGGTTGAACCAACTACAAAAACCAAGACATTTCCCTCTTTAAATTTAGTCTGGGAAAGCGCGCTCTGTATTTCCTCTGTGATATCTATTAAATCGCCTGCGCCCTTGGTGTTAACTGATATCGATTTTGTAATTATTTTCATAGCTTAAAAGGTTAGGGTTTTAGTAATTACAACACATCATTTATCCAGCTAAACCCTGCCATAGCCCTTGGAAAACCTATTGTGGTTATGCCAAGAATCGCTGCGTGTAGAATCTCTTCTTTTTTTGCGCCTGCCTTAAGAGCCCTTCTTGTATGAGAGTGTGTTGCCCCTTCTGAGCCCGCTGCAATTGCGTAAGCCAATTTAACCAACTCCTGGGTTTTCTTATCCAGCGGCCCTTCCTTCTTTAGCGTTTCGCCCAGATTATCATAGGCGTTCCATACCTTACTAAATTTCGCTTTAAATTTAAGATAATTCTTAGGCAACTTTTCTTTTATCACCTTAGCCCTCCTATTTGTTTAACTTATAACTAATCACTTATAACTTTTAACTTTTTAACCTGTTCTCCTATCTATTCTATTTTTCCTTTTGCTTATCTTAACCGGCAAATGTTTAAATATCGGCCCTTTTGGCCTTACAACAAGCATCTTGTTCTGGCGGTTATTTATCCCCTTCATACCTTTTTAGCTCCTCCTCAAACACCTTAAATGTCTTATCATCATACAGACAAAATATAACCTCTTTTGGGAAATCGTTGGTTTTCAAAAACTCTTTTGTTGCAGATATCATTATTTTAGCACATCTGTCAACCGGATAACCAAAAATACCTGTGGATACGGCAGGAAATGCAATTGTGTTTAATTTCTTCTCATATGCAAGTTTTAAACTGTTTGTAGTGGCGTTTTTTAATTTATTATCCTCATCGCCTTCACCCATTCTGGGACCTACCGCATGGATAACATATCTTGCCTTTA
>CAZDNS010000087.1:0-7155 GCA_964506845.1 uncultured Planctomycetia bacterium
TCTATAAGCATCCTGTTTGAATCAAGGAGCATCATAAAATCAGACTTGCCGGATTTAAAACCAGCCAGGCTTGCCTCAATAGACTGTTTTGCAAGGGGAAGGAGATTTTCCCTATAAAGCCTTATTCTATTTCTTGCAATCTCAAGTTTCGTATACAAATCCTTTGTCTCAAAGAGCATTTTATTTTTCATCGCCTGATAGGCGGCTTCGGCAGACTCTAAATTATTTATCGCCTCTTTTAAGCCGTATCTTTGCTTTGTCCAAAACCAGAAGGGAACGCTTAGGGCAAGCATAAAATCCCATAAACCAAGGCCGCCTGAAAAGATGTTTCTTAGGGTAAGTTGCGGCATAAAGTCCGGCAGAAACTCAAGCTCTGCTAATTTTTTTGAATATTTATTCCTCTCTATGGCATAGTTAAAAATGGCAAGTTCCGGTTGATTTTCCAAGGTTAATTTATATAAGGTATCTATATCTTTATTAAAGGATATATCCTCTTTAATGGCTGGCTCCCCTAAAAGTGCTTTTATGTCTCTATTTAAAATTGAATTTATCCTTGCTTCTTTAGCTTGAATTATTTTATTATGATTTTCTATCTCGTTAGTAAGTTTTGCTATTTCAAGATGAATCTTTAAAACCTCTTCCTGCTCTATCTCGCCAACTGCATATCTTGACTCTGCTACCCTCGATATATCTTTAAGTAACCTGAGACTTTCTTCATGCAACTCTGCATTTTTATGGTGTATATATAATTCATTATAAGCATTTTTTACCTCATTAATAACCTCAAGTTCTTTTCGTTTGTATTCAGATGCTACCATCTGGCTTTCTATCAAAGCAATCTTTCCCTTGGTTGATAATTTTCCAAAAAAAGGAATCATCTGAGAGATAGAAAGCATCCTATCCTCGGGCATTGTCTTATTTAGTTTAAGTGTGCCCTTTGGTATCTTTTCAAAGGAAATACCGACCGTTGGGTTATCAAGGGATTTCGCCTGTGGTATCCTTGCCTGGGATGCCTCCCAAGCTTTCTTTGCGGATATAATCTCAGGATTATTTTTGAGCGCTTCTTCTATAAGATTTGACAAGGAAAGCTCCTGGGCAAAAAGCGGATAAGAATCGCTCAATATTAAGGAAAATATTAATATATAAGTAATAATCTTTCTCAGAGCACTTTGTTTAAAAAAATAATTGCATCGATTACACAGATTTCTAAACACGATTACATAGATGGGCTTCAATAATGATTTAATCTGTGTAATCATATATTTATTTAGTTTGCGAGATACCATAACCTAAACTGCCTTTCTAAACTTTGAGAGAAGCTCTATTACCTCATCAAGCTTTTTCTGCCTATCAAGCTCTGATTTTCCTTTTAAGGCACTTGCTACACAGCCCTCAAGATGTTTTTTCAAAATATTATCTTCAACCTTTAAAATTGCACCCGTTATAGAATGAAGCTGGGTTAGGATATCAATACAATACCTGCCCTCTCCTATCATCCTCTGGATACCGCGGATTTGCCCTTCTATCTTTCTAAGATACTCAAGCTGTTCTGTATGGGTAGTAGCCATTTTCTTACCTCCAGCGTAAGTATACCATACCCCCCTACCCTATGTCAAGAGAAAAATAAAAAAATTTTTGACCACCCCTCAGAGCTTGTTATCCAGCTCCTTTAATACAAGGCATAAACTTTTTACGAGCTCTGAAATTTTATCGTAGTCCAATTTCTCGTAGGTATCCTCATATGTATGATAATGGGAATATCTATAAAAAGCTGTATCTGTAATCATTACCGCCCTATAACCCTCCTTCCAGAACGAGGCATGGTCGGAGAAGTTTACCCCTGTAATAAGACTAATTCCTACCAAACTTTCGACGTTCAAAGTAGAATATCTTTTGATACTCTCTTTTATATATTTAACAAATTTTCTTGAGCGAAAATCTCCCACAACAGCTATAAAATCTGCTTTATCGGGATAGAAGAGACTTAGGCCGAGAGGATAGGCTTGAGATTTTGGTTTATCCGAATAGACCCCCACTGACTCAAGGCAGAGCATAAGTTGTATATCCTCTTTGGCATCTCTACATTTTTGGGCGTAGACACTGCTACCCATTGAATTCGTCAAAAAGAAAGGCGGTTCTTCATTCGTAAATGCAACAAATCTTATAGTCTTTTTAAGAGGCTCTTTGACTAAAAGGCGGGAGGCTTCTAATAGACAACTGACGCCTGAGGCGTTATCATCTGCACCGGTTGAGCCAAGGACTGAATCATAGTGGGCGCCGATAACTATAATTTCATCAGGGTTTTGTTTACCTTTTTTCTCAGCGATTATATTACTAAACTCTTTTCCTTCAAGGCTGTATTCGTTAAGTTCGATACTATAACCGTATCTCTTAAACTCTTCTATTATATATCTTTTAGTTTCCTCTAATTTGCTATGATTAAAAAAATTTCTCTCACCTATATCTTTAGAAAGTTTTAATATATGTGCTTTGATATTAGAATGGGAGATTTTTGGTTCTGTATCCAAGGCCGAAACGAAAGGGTATCCTATAAGGATACAAAAAATCAAGGGTAGGCCAAGAAATCTCTTGGCTATCTTCATCTCTCTATTTTTAGGATTTTATATTTAACAGTTCCCTTGGGTATCTTTATCTCAACTACCTCATCTTTTTTATGGCCTAAAAGAGTCTTGCCTATGGGCGAGCTTGTCGAAATCTTATTTTGCGAGAAGTCTGCCTCTTCTTGGGAAACCAACGTATAGGCAAACTCTCTCTGTGTGTCTAAATCTATAATTGTAATCTTTGCGCCTATTAAAACCTTATCCTTGTCAATACGTTCTTCATCGATAAGGCTTGCATTGCTTAAACTATATTCAAGCTCTGCTATTCGTTTCTCAAGATGCGCCTGAGCATCTTTTGCTGCATCATATTCGGCATTTTCTCTCAAATCTCCCAAAGAGCGGGCATGCTCAAGTTGTTTTGATATCTCTCTTCTCTTCTTATTCTTTAGATAATTTAGTTCTTCTAATAGTTTTTCATAACCTCCTCTTGTCAGAAATATCTTAGCCATTTTCAGACCCCGTATTTTTTAAAAAATTCGTCTATTCTCTTTAAAAACTCCTCTTTGTTGATTAATACTGCATCGTTGTGACCGCCCCTCATTACATAAAATTCCTTAGGCATCGCTGCTTCTTCAAAGAGCTTTTTGCCAAGGTCAAAAGGCACTATCTCATCGTTTCGGCTATGGATTATAAGCTTTGGAATTTTTATATCCTTAATTTTAGAAAGCGAATCATACTTCATAGATACCACAAGCCATAGAGGTAAGAAAGGGTATATTCTTTTTGCCATATCTTCTGTTCGTGTAAAACAGCCAAAGGTTACAAGAAGTTTTGCCTTAACATTTTTTGCTAAATTAACTGCGAGCGCAGACCCTAAAGACTCTCCGTATATTATGATTTTTTCTTTGTCTATATCGTTCCTTGATAAAACATAATAATAAGCAGCCTTTGCGTCTAAATATGTCCCTTTTTCAGTGGGTGAGCCCTTGCTTTTCCCATAGCCCCTGTAGTCAAATATGAACACGCTTAAGCCTAAGTCGTAAAACATCTTTATAAATTCTAAGCGGTGGCTAATGTTGCCTGCATTTCCGTGGCAGAAAATTAAGGTTCCTCTTGGCCTTTCCTTTGGAATAAACCACCCATTAAGCAGCACATTGTCCTCTGCTTTAAAAAATATATCCTCATATGAAAGACCTATCTCTTTTGGATAAAACTCTATTGGCTTTGTTGGAAAGTATATACTCCTTATCTCAAAGTATTTAAAATAAAACCATCCACAGATTAAAATAATGGCCGAAATAAAAGTTGTCTTTAACATTTTTTAGATGGTTAGTAATAATATCTCGCCAAATTAAATGGAGATGTTATTCTTCTTTCTTATCTGCTGCGGTATCTGGCGCAGTCAATGAAAAGGCTTCTTTCTCTTCAGTAGGAGTGAAGGGTCTACCCTGTATAAGGATAACGCTATAATACACTATCTTTGGCATACGCATAACTATACTGCCTTCTTTATAACTAAAAGTCATCTGTATCGGCTTTGTATAGTCCTCTATGTCAGGAGAAATTATTGTAACAGACAGGGGTTTAAATTTTATCGGCATCTCAATAGAAAAATCAGTCTGCTCCTGTATAACATAATCTTCATACAGATGATTTATTAAATGAATGGATGTAAAGTATGGTTTATTCCTGTACTCATTTACAACATATGATAAATCTTCCGCCTTCATTATAACTAAGTCTATTGTGCTAACTTTATCTGCAGAATGCACTTGAGGGTCCTCATTCCACTGAACAATCTGCTGTTGATATAGGTCTGAGTAGTAATTGTAGAAATCTACCAATTTTTTTAGTTTATCGTACACGCTTATCTTCGGGGTCTCGGAACTTGCAGGCGTAACGCCCTTTTGCTCTTCTTCGCTTTCTTCAGTTTTCTCCCCTATGTAGATATTTAAAGGAAAACAAAATCTCCATCCCACCGCCATCATCTCCGGCACCATACCATAAAAAAAATTGAGTTGCTCCTGGGCCGGCACATTAGTTATGAAATCGGACATCGGCAGAGGCCAGTCTATGAAAGTAAGTATAGGCACGCCATAGGTAGTCCCGTTATTGCTTGGGCCTGAGTAACCAGCGCCCAGCGATTTAAGGTCTTCCTCTCTCCATAGCCCCGCATAATCATTTATACCAAGGCTGTCTTTTTGGCTAAAGGTAAATTTATGAAGGTAGGGAAGTTTGCTCTTGGAACAGTCCAAATGATATACCTCTGACGAGCCTTCCCTGCTATTTAAAAATTCTCTGTAAGCTGTTCCGTTCTGTTTTAAGAAAGTTGGCTCTCCTTCATAAAGCGTATTGTTCGGGGCATAGAAATAGTTAAACAAACCATCGGTGTGGTAATCTACACCTTTGTTATATACGCCAGAGCCTCCCACAAGCACCTCTTTGCCATATGCCTTATAGGCAAGGTCTTTTGTTTCTTTAATAAGTTTTACCCAGTCCTCAACGGTTAAATAAGAATTCTTGGCTATATAAGAAGGTTGTTTATAATACCATATCATATCGCATCCAGCGGCTATCTGGGCAAGGGCATAGTGTATCAGGTATCTTCTGCCTCCCTCATTACTTAAATCCAACTTTCCGGGCGCACTAAACATATCAGGAAAGAATCTCAACCACCAGCTGTCTCTTATGTCCACAAGGCCGCAATTTACTCCAGCCGTTATCAGGTTATTCTTTGCGTGCAGATTATCTATAAATCTCTTAAAGGGCCTGGTCGGGGATATAAAAAAATTATCGGCCGACTGCGTCGGGTATGTAGTGGGGTCATCGGGCTCTAAGATTTGAATGGATTGGGGATATAATTTATCATTTGCGTTATTCTTTGAAAATGCTCTGAAATCATGTTTTGCGCCAAAGGCGTTCCATTCCCTTGTATTCCATACAGAATCATATATGGCGTGAGTAACTACCCGCGAAAGCTTCCTAAGAAGAAGAGAACCCCACCTGTTAACTGTTTCGGCATCGCCTGATTTGGTAAAGGGCGTGGTAGGGCCTCCCCAGAAATCCTCCTCCTGGGCATAAAGGCAAAAAGAAACCTCAAATAAGCAACTAAAAGAAAATACAGTAATTACGAATAGATAAAGATATCTTTTCCTGGCCATAAATAATACCCTCTATGGAAGTTAATTCCTTTGCTAAGATTTCCCCCGCCTCTTTTCTATTTCTAAAATACATGATCCATCTTGAAAGGCTTTATAAAACTCATCCTTTCAAATATTATCAAAATAATACTATATATGACCATACTTATTATTGTAAAGATAATTGTTTTAAGGTTTATTTTCTTCTGTCTAATCAGCTCTTTCCCGGCTTTAAACATCAGAAATATCCCGAGTATATTGGTAAGCCAGTAATAAATAACTACCGAATGAACGAAAAATTTTGGCAGGAAATATGAGGTAAGGCTCGCAAGCAGATAGGAGATTGGAATATTTATTAGGACATCATTCCACCACGTAAAGGGAGAGAGTATCCAGCCTATAATAAACAGGATATGCTCTTTGCTCATAATTATTAAACATATCCGGTTCTAGTTATAAATTTATTTCCGTGGCTTTTTCTTATCGCGGCACCCACAGGTATCGCACATATTATTCAATCCTTTATTCTTCGGCGTTAATATACCACAGCCCCTATAAGATAGCAAATAAATTCTGACATACTATTTAAGTAATCTTTTCCAAATCCCATATAAACGCTTTAATACCTTCTTTGCCCAATTTTTCACGTAATCCTTCCACGCAGGATAGTAGCTGGATAGCCTTTTGCTCTTCGGCGGCTACATATAAAATGTTGTTTCTCCCGGGCCAGACATCGTTTCCTAAATGCACTCCTGAGGTTGTGCCAGCGCCATAAACTCCCAAAATCTTCGTATAGTTCTTTATACCACAACCTTCTAAAGTTTCCATTACCTCCATATCTATGGCTTCATTATAGGTAATCATTACCATTTTCATTTTAACCTCATTTCGTTCGGCCGGTCCGCAGTCCGAGGTCCATAGTAAAATCTTTTCTGTGGACTATCGACTGTTGGCTATGGACTTTTTATTATTCTTTTTAACGCGTTCTTCAAACACTGCATAAAGCGTGGGAACGAAAAGCATAGTTATAAAGGTTGAAATCGACAGACCGCTAATCATCGTAATACCCAAAGGCTGCCACACCTCAGAACCCTCGCCTCTCAATATAGCCAAGGGTAGAAGGCCTGCCAGGGTTGTAATTGTAGTCATAAGAACAGGCCTTAACCTATCTTTGCCTCCAAGGGTGATTGCCTCAAGTATAGAATATCCTCTCTGACGCAGGATGCCTATATAACTTATAAGCACTATAGCATTATTTACCACAATACCCATAAGCATAACGATACCCAGAAACGTAATGACGCTTAAGGTTGTTCCGGTTAAAAACAAACCCAGTAATACGCCCGTGAATGTAAAGGGAACGGAAAACATAACAATAAATGGGTCTAACAAGGATTCAAATTGAGCGGCCATTATCATATAGACGAGTATAATGCCTAATATAAGTAAAAGGA
>CAZDNS010000088.1:0-6895 GCA_964506845.1 uncultured Planctomycetia bacterium
TTGATGCAAACCTTGCCGGAATTATACCTATTGCTTCCATTTTTTCTCCTATGAGCACGCAATTTATGGAACAAAGTGAACATAAGTTGCTGTGCGAGTTGGACATACAACTTATGTCATTGCATTCCATAAGTTGTGTCTTTATTTAAATTTAGCAATCTTTTCCTTAAGTTCCGTAGAAGTTACCACTGCAACCCCAACCTTTCCCACCACTATGCCCGCTGCATAGTTTGAGATATGCGCCGCCTCTCCCATTGAAGCGCCGCTGGTCAAGGCAACCGTAAGTGTGCTTATTACTGTATCTCCTGCTCCGCATACATCATAGACCTCCTGGGCAACCGTCGGTATATGTACAGCGTCCTTTTTCCTCTGGAAAAGGCACATACCATTCTCTCCGAGTGTTATTAGAACCGCCTCGCTCTCAAACATCTCAAGAAGTTTTTTACCCGCCTTTTTTAGGGAGGTATCGTCCTTTATACTTATGCCTGAGGCCTTTGAGGCTTCGCTGTGATTAGGGGTTATAACCGTTACACCCTTATAATAATCAAAGTGCTCCTCTTTTGGGTCAACCGTTATTATCTTTTTATGTTTTCTGGCAATGTTCACCGCTTCTTCTAAGAGCCTGGGCACAATCAAGCCTTTTCCATAATCCTCGATTATTATGGCGTCCACATCCATAATTTTTTCCTTTACATATGTGATAATCTGGCTAAGGATATTGTCCTCAACCGGCAACACCTCTTCTCTGTCGATACGGACGACCTGCTGGTTATGGGCGATAACCCTTGTCTTTACGGTAGTGGTTCTCGAACCATCCATCGCTACGCCTTCAACGTCTATATTCTTCTTGCGCAGTTCGTCGGTTAAGAGCCTGCCGTTTCTGTCTGAGCCTATGACCCCGCAGAGATATACCTTGCTGCCTAAGGCATGGAGGTTATTGGCTACATTGCTTGCTCCGCCCGGCATAAATGATTCTGACCTGACCCATACCACAGGCACAGGCGCCTCAGGTGAAATCCTGGAAACCTCACCCCATATGAACTCATCTAACATAATGTCGCCTATGACCAGAATTCTGGAATTCTTGAATTTCGAGATAAATGTTGACAGTCTCTTCTTATCCACCTCTCATCCAAGCTCCTCTATTATAAATGCTGCCAGAAGGCAAAGCATAATCTCATGATGGCCGGTTATGCTATAACCTCTGCCTCCTAATTTTGTAGGCCTGTTCACCACATTCTGATAGGGCCTATAATGGCGTATCATATCAAAATCGCAGGTGGTAAAATTCTTAACCTTAAAACCCAGGTTTCTTGCAATGTTCAATGCCTTTAAAAATACCTCGGGCAATATCACGCTAGAGCCGAAGTTCACCACTACCCCGCCTTCAAGCCCGGAAATAACCCTTGCTAAAAGATGAAAATCCGACAGGCTCGTTTTTCCCAGTGCAGCGCCGTCACAGCTTGGATGCTGATGGATTATGTCTGTTCCTATAGCCACGTGGACACTCAGGGGGATATCTTTAAGAAAACAGTTATATACGATGCTTAAACTCCTAAAAGGAAATTCCTTTTTCTTTGCAGATATAAAATCTCCTACTGCCCTACCTAAGCCTATCCCTTTATTTGCCCCTTCTTTTATGGCGGTGTTAATGAAGCGGCCTGTCTCCTCTGCCATACCGAAGCTTCCATCTTCAAGGCCGCTTGCCACATCCTCAGAGGTAGAGCCTATAAGGGCTATCTCAAAATCATGGATTAATCCTGCGCCGTTAAGGGCAATACCCTTTATAATATCCCTTTTCAGCAAGTCTATTATAATAGGGCTTAATCCGCATTTTATCACATGGGCTCCGAGCATAAATATCACCGGTTTTTTCTTTCTATGCGCCCGGACTATATCCGCCACAATAGCTTTTAAGTCCCTTGCAGCCAGTATATCAGGCAGGCTTCTGTAAAATTCGCTAAGCGGACCTCCCTTTCTAATGGGTCTGGCAAATTCAGCTTTATTTACCCTATTCTTCCTCTTTAAGATAGAATATGTCTTTATCTTTCTTATATCGAATTGGGGCATTTATATTAAACGCTCTCCTTAATTTTAAAAAACAGCTCTTCACAAAATTCTGTTTCGGGCTGTTGATTACAGCGATTTTAAAAAGATTACAGCGATAGAGCGATGATGTTTTAATCTCTGTAATCGGTCTTTTCAATCGCCGTAATCAAGGGCTGAACGATTTTTGTGAAGCCCTATTTCAAAAATTATAACAGCCTAATTAAATGTATGTCAAACTAAAACTATGAGAGCACTGAAAAAAGCATCCTTAACGCTAATTTTCGCTAATCAAAAACTAATTACCGCTAATGTCTCTTCGATGAATTAGCGGTGATTAGCTATAAATTAGCGGGAATTAGCGTCAAAAAGGAATTTTTCAGCAATCTCTCTATTCTATATTCGTAAGGACAATTACAATATGCCCTATAAGGGGAATCCTCGTTTTAACTACAAGCGGAAGCCGCCTTTCATCCGCAGAAAACCATATCCACATCCTGCCCTTTTTTATAAATATGCCCTTAAACATCGCCGCAGGCTCAACCATAAAGGCATTGAATACCCCCTGGTTTGCCACCTCAACTGTCTGGGTCTCAAGGGCTTTTACCTCTAATTTCCAGTTTTTCTCATCCGCATTCACATTCATAAAAATGGATTTTCCTACTTCTATATTCTGAAGTCTATAATAGTAAAGACAACTTAAAGCATCCTGCGTGTCCTTCTGTATAGTCATAGCAAACCTCTTATCAGACGCCTCATATACTGCCATACCACCTTCCGGGTCGTATTCCATCGCCTCGTCGCATTTATAGTTACCCTCTCTTAAGTGCTTTTCAAACCTCAGGGAATTAAAATTTTCGCAGTCCACATAGGTATGGACCTCGTCTTTCACCTTATATATCTTTGATATGTACTTATTTGACTCTACAGTGGATACTATATGATACGCCTGCCTTCCGTTGTGATTCGTTATCTCCTTTACCCACAGCATAGCCTCGCCTGCCACCATACCAAGCCATCTTATTTCATATTTAAGCCTCTCTCCGACCCTCAGACTTTTTTTTGCTTCCGGTATCTTTTTGTCGGCGGCAATAAATGAATGAGTCTCTTTGTCATAAATAAGGCATCTGTCCTTTATCCACAAGGAAGAGGCGCAGCCTGAGCCTAAAAATAATACTGACAGAATTACAATCACAAACCCTGGCTTCATTTAATTTCCCAAAACCTTTCTAAACACCGAAAGGGTATTTCTTGCTGTATCCGTCCAGTTAAATTCCAACGAATTTTTATATCCCTTCTCGGCAAGTTCGTCCCTTAATTCTCTATTGTTCAAAAGTGTTAAAATAGCCTCCTTAATCGCCTTTGGCTCATTCGGGTCTATCAGAAGGCAGGCGGCCTCTCCTATCTCCTTAAGCGAAGAGGTGTTCGAGGTAATGACAGGCACTTTACACCTGAATGCCTCAAGCACAGGAAAGCCAAAACCCTCATAGAACGAAGGATATATAAATATACCACAAAGATTGTAAAACATCAAAAGGTCTTCTTTCCCTATATAGCCGGGCATAACCACCCTTTCTTCTAAAGCCAGATCCCTGATAAGCGAAAATACCTCATCGCACATCCAGCCCTTCATCCCGGCTATCACCAGCTTATGAGGGATAAGGTCTTCTATCTCCTTAAACGCATAGAGCAGATTTTTAAGGTTCTTTCTCGGCTCTATGGTCCCCACAAACAACAGAAAATTCTCATCCAGATTAAACCTCAAAAGAAACTCTTTTTTCTCCTTTTCGCTAAACTCTACTTTTTTAAAGAAACTATCCACACCTGAATGAATCACAAAAATTTTTTTTTCATCTATATGATAATGTTTTATAACATCATTCCTTGTGCACTCTGAAGGCGTTATTACGGCATCTACATAATCCAGCACCTTCATACTCTTATCAAAATTCCTAACAACATCCTCTGTGTGCCCATATGGCCATGCCTTTGGGATTACATCGTGAACAACCAATACAAACCTTGAACCCTTTGGGGGCTCTATATCATAGCTTGAGGTATAAAAAACATCGATATCCCTGCCTAATACAAACCTAATCGGAAGGTTAAAGTAATTTATCCTGTTAAAGAAATTTTTTGCCGGCAATTCCGGCGGTTTTCTCTTTCGGTCAAAGGGTTTTAATCTTGAATAAAGGAAAAATTGGTCTTCCTTGTCTATCTTCGAAAAGGCATTAATTATATTCTGGGTATATATTCCGATACCGGTCTTTGTCTTTTTTAATATCGGCCTTGCATCAATTGCTATGCGCATAATAAATTAGAAACAACCTGTGACATTATATGAACATTCTTCGCTATTAAGCAACCTATCACCACAAACTATAAAAATGAACCTGTCCTTATTTTCCTCGGTTCTGCACCCTCTTTTAGTATTCGGCTTGACTTTGTAAACCTATTGTGATATATTCCAAAATTGGAGATAATAAAATGTCAGATAATTTTCAAGCTTTTCTAAAATTAAATCCTTTCCAATATCGCAACCAGTACATATTAATGATAGATAAAAAGGTTGTTGCTAAAGGCAAAGATATTGTTTCAATGTTAAAGTCTGCGCAAAAAAAGTATCCCCACAAAGTCCCTCTCATTGCAAAAATCCCTGAAAAATCAGTTTTGGTCCTATGATTAAATTCAGGTATCGAAAAGAATCCTCCGTTATTAGCGGTACTGTTCTCAGACCAGTAGCCGATGTCGTTCTTGAGGTTAATAATCGCCGTGTAGAAGCAGTAATGTACATCGACTCCGGGGCTGATATAACTATGATTCCATTAGAAGTAGGTAAAGCCCTGGGGTTTAAGCAAAGTCCAAGTGACGAAATTTTAGAGATTAGAGGCGTTTCGGGTGGCGGAGTCCCATATATTCTCAAAAAAGCAAAGATTATTTTAGACGATAAAGAACTTAAAATTCGTTTGGCCTGGGCGCTCATAGAAGAGGTGCCATTACTTTTAGGCCGAATGGATATTTTTCCTAAATTCAAAATCCTCTTTGATGAGAAAGAAAAATCCATAACCTTCATATAAACCTCGAGCACCTGTTTTCTATCCGCAATGGATACCCCTCGCTATTCAACATCTCCTCCCCGCCTTCCATCATAAAACTGCCTCTTAGAGTCAGCACTGAGCTGGGTCGAATGTGTCCTAAAAGTCTGGATCGGGCATTGTTAAAATTAGTGTCTGTCCCAATTTTCCCATCCCGATACCGGTCTTTGTCTTTTTTAATATCGGCCTTGCGTCAATCGCTATACGCATAATAAAAGATGAATTTATTTTCCAAATAACTCTATAAACTCAATGAACTCAAGTAACTTTCTTCTAGCATTTTGCCTATCTATGTCAAGACAATTAGTATTGTGTCCCCTGATTTCCGTGATTTCCCTCTATCCCTCTAGTAAATCTAATAATTCTTGCGCACAATAGACTTTACCGCGTAATTTATCAGTAATCTCAAAAAGAATCTTTGCCTCCAATAGTTTTTTAATTGCCGCCTTGGCTGTATGGTATGAAGTATCTAACCGCTGGGCAGCGCGAGGAATGCTCATATAAGGATTTTTAAATACTTCATCCAACAGTTTAAACGCATAACCTGAAGGCTTTTTTTGATGAATTCTTTTTTTGTAAATTTCTAATAGTTTAAGTATGGCCCGAGAGTTTTCTATGGCATCTTGCGATTGCGTTACTACGGCTCGCAAGAAAAATTTAACCCATTCTTCCCATTCGCCTTTCTGGCTTACTTCTAATAATCTCTCATAATATTCACTGCGATATTTTTCAAAAAATGCACTAAGATAAAGCATGGGGTAGGTTAAGTGCTTACGTTCGCATAAAAAAAAAGTTACCAAGAGTCTTCCAATACGGCCATTGCCATCTAAAAATGGATGAATTGCTTCAAACTGATAGTGCATAAGGGCGCACTGTATGAGCCCGGGAAAATTTTCTTTGTTATGCAAAAATTTTTCAAAGTCATCTAATGCTAAATTCATCTCATTAACAGGCGGCGGAACAAAAATTGCTTCATTGAGATTACAACCAGCAGGGCCTATCCAATTCTGACTATGGCGAAACTCTCCGGGAGTCATATGTTGGCCCCTCACACCTCTCATAAGGATTCCATGTATTTCTCTTATAAGGCGAAGGCATAACGGCAATTCTTCCAATCTATTAATTCCATAGTCCATTGCCTTAACATAGTTTAATACCTCTAATACATCAGTCTTCCTGGCTTTTTTTTTCTGTTCTTCTTTTCTTTGAGCCTCAAAATAAAAAAGCTCTGAAAGGGAGGTCTGCGTTCCCTCAATCCGCGAACTCAACACCGCCTCCCGTCTTACATACGGAACAATAAGCAAATTAGGATTTGGCAACATAGTCCCTATGCCGTTTAAATTTCCTAACTGTAATGTCGCTTCTGAAAGTAAATTTACTATATCTTTACCGTATTTAATCCCTTGAGGTAATGGATTTGGGATAAACGCATAGTAATCTCTATCTGTTCGCATAATCTTTCCTGCTGAACTATTTTGGAATTTCTCTATTTCCATATTCTTTCCTAATTATTTGAATTTTAAAGGGTTACTATAATTGAATTCTACTTCAATTGTAATCTATGTAATTGAAGAAATCAAGCATTTTCTTCAATTATAAATTTCTATGGTGTTGAGCAAAGGGTGCGGTTTTCCCCTCTGCTTCGCTCGGGACTTTGCCCCTCGCTTAACTCGGGATTTTGCTGGCCGCGAATGTATAAAAATAACTCTATAAACTCAATGAACTCAAGTAACTTTCTTTTAGCATTTTGCCTA
>CAZDNS010000089.1:0-6877 GCA_964506845.1 uncultured Planctomycetia bacterium
CAAAATCGCTAAATCCCGCAAAGGCACAAACGCTAAATCGCAAAATACTCCTTTGCGTTTTTGCGATAGCGATTTTGCGGACATTTTGTGTTTTAGCGGTGTAAACATGCCTTTTTCAGTGAGAACTACTTTAATTTAGATATAAAATACAATCCGATACTTGCGAAGCTGAAATTAGCCAGCCAACTCGATAGAATCGGCGGCAATGCTCCCGCCTTGCCAACAGCTATAGAGATAGCTATAACCCCATAATAAAGTAAGGCTATGGCTATGCTTATTCCAACGCCCAAAAGCGCACCACCTCTTTTGGTAGTTATGGCAAAGGGAATCCCGACCAGCACAATAATAAGGCTTATAAAAGGAAATGAAAGTTTATAGTTTAAATCAACCAATAGTTTATTCGTTATCTTACTTCCGGCCCCATACAGCCGTTTTATGTATTTTTTAAGCTGCTTATAATTCATAAATTCCGCCCTGACCTCATAGCGTAAAAAATCATCCGGCTTTTCTTCTATTAAGACCGATTTTTCGGGGAACAATTGAGGTTCTCCTAGCATCTGGTTGTTTTTATCAAAATTATATACCGTGCAGTGATAAAACGTCCAGCCAGCCTCTGTCCATTTTCCCTCATCCGCTATTATCTTTGTTGTAAGATTTTTTTCCTCATCATTGACCATTATTATGGGATTTACAAGCGTTTTTTTAACGGCGTCATAAAACCTTGCGTAGATCATCTGGTTGTTTGCGCCGTAGATTGCCACATTCTCAATGAGTTTCTCGCCCGGGGCATTAGGTTTCTTTTCCATCCTTTCTTCCTTAATGGTCTTGGTTGTTATGGAGGCTCCTGGCACAATGTTTTCGTTTATAGCAAAGACTATCAGGCTAAGAAAGAATCCAAGCAAAAGAAAAGGCCTTATTATTACCCACAGGCTCATCCCGCCTGCCTTCATCGCTATTATCTCATTATACTTGCTCAAGTTTCCTAAAACATATACGGTTGAAACAAGCATTGCAATTGGAGCGGTTTGGACGAATATAAGGGGTATAAATGAAAGGTAATATTTTAACACTATATTAGATGCAACCTTATTTTTTAAAATTTCGTCCAGATGGCCGAACAGGTCTATCACTATGTAAAGCAGAATAAAACTTATCAGGCAGTAAAGAAGAGGGGCTATCAGTTGCCTTATTATGTATTTATCAGTAAGGCGCATCAACTAGTTTCGGTTCGGTGAAAGAGAAAACCGCCTATGAGGATCAGGAGTATATTTGGAAGCCACATAGCCACAGCAGGAGGGCATAACTGTCTTAAGGAAACCGCTTCTCCGGAGGCTAACAATAGATAATAAACTATTATTATAATAAGGCTCATCCCAAAACCTATAGATTTCTCATGCCTTTTTGTCCGGATGGCAAGGGGAAGCCCTATCAGTATAAATGCCAGGCTCGAGAAAGACAGGGATATCTTTTTATGTATCTCGGTCAGAAGCGGATAAGGGTCGATATTTTCCTTCGCAAATTTTTTTATTTCCTCCTTTAATTCGTCTATTGTCATATCCTTCGGTTTCTTTTCTATGTTAGCGCCTTGAGGATTTTCCGCAAGGTCCAGTGTTATAAAATAGGTTTTGAAGGTTAATTTAAAGAAACTGTTCGGGTTTTCAGGGTTGGGTTCATCGCTTACGCCGTCTATGAGTTTTAGCTTTATGAGTTTCTGCTCAGGGAGCGGTATGAATTCGCCGTGCTTTGCGATTATGGTGCGGGTGGGCCTTCCCTCCTGCGGCTCATATATCCTTATATTATGGAGTTTATTCTTCTCTATGGAATAGATGAATATTATGTATTTTTTGAAGGTTTTTATAAAGGTCCCTGCCTCCAGATATGCCGTTGGTTTCTTAAAGCCTATTTCCGAAAGAATTTTTCTGGAGTTAAAATGCGATTTTGGCAATACCTTGTCGTTAAGATGAATAGAGAACATGCAGAAAAGTATGCCTATAACCAGGACGGGTATCAAGACAGGCAACAAGCTTATGCCGCTGGCTCTTATTGCCGTTATCTCATTATCCGACGATAATTTCCCGAAGGTCAGAAGCACGGCGGTTAAAATAGACATAGGCAGGGTATAGCTCAACAGGTATGGTATCAGGTTAAAAAACAGCTTTCCCACATATATAAGTTCTACTCCCTTGGTAATAAGAAGTTCTGCCAGTTGTATTATATTTCCCATAAGAAGGACAAAGGTAAATACCACGAGGGAAAGAATAAATGGGCCCAGGAGTTCTTTTATTATATAGTTTCTCAGTATCTGCATAACATTAGCCTCTTGCTAGCGTCAGGGCAAAGATGTTCTTCTGAGACAGTTCTTTTAGTACCTTCGCGCATTCATTTAGCGTGGCGCCGGTTGTCAGGACATCATCAATTAACAATACATTTTTATCCCTGATATAATCAGGTCTGGTAACAGAGAAGGCGTCTTTTAGATTACTTAGCCTGGCATTGCGGCTAAGTTCCTGCTGCGGCTTGGTGGGTCTTATTTTTTTTAAAATATCCGCCAGAACAGGCTTATTTAATATTTCCTCGACAAGGGAGGCGATTATTTCAGACTGATTAAATCCCCTCTCTCTTAACTTACTGTTAAAGAGTGGCACGGGTATAATGATATCCACGAAGTTAGCGTCTATGTTTTCTCGTATAAATTTCTTCAGTATCTCCTTGAATATCGGGATAAGATACATACTTTCGGAATATTTAAACCTGACAATGACTTCTTTTATAACACCCTCGTAGAGGCAGCAGGACCACGCCCTTGTAAAGCGAAAACCTGCATTTTTGCATTCAGCGCATATCGGGCTATATCGTATATTAGCGCTTAATGACCTGCCGCACCGGCTGCAATAAGGAAGAGGATTCCATTTTATCTTCTGAAAGCATTCTGCACATAACGGCAGCTTATTTTCTAAATTAAGCTTTTTACCACAAGCAAAACAGGATATTGGACAGATTATATTAACAAAGCCTTTCAGGAATTTTTTAATGCGGCTATTCATAGTTTTGCGTTGGTGATTATAACATTTTCGGTTAAAGATATCAAGCAAATCCATATTTTTATTATATATAATTATTATAATAAATATAAAAGAAAGAACTCGATTTTCCTTGACGGTTAAAATATGGGAGTCTATAATATTTTAATATAAATATTAAATATATGAATCAGTTACTTCATAAGAGAAGAAAATATTTAATCAAGAAGAGATTACAACTTAAGTACGCCAGCTTATTAATGGTTACCTTGACATTGGTTTCTCTTTTTGCCGCTCTTGTTTTATATTTTGGCATCTGGGATTTCGTTGCAAAGGAATTTTCGGAACTTATAGTCGCGCAGAAAATATCCACTGCGCAGAGAATACTCTCATATGAGTCTGCCAGATACGGAAAGCCGTATCCTCAGGCGGACAGCGTTATGGAAGAGGCAAAGCGCCTCAGCGAACACGAGAAAGAGAAGGTCAAGGAAATTTTGAAAAAGGTAAACTTCAGGCTGATACCGCGCCTGTTGCTTGTAGTGTTTGTAATCGGAGTAGCCAGCATATTTATTACCCACAAGGTTGCAGGGCCACTTTATAGATTTGAGAGGAACGTAAAGGCAATCTCTGAGGGCGATTTAAGCGTCAAATTTAACATAAGGCACGGAGATGATTTAAAGGAACTGGCCGATGACCTGACTGTTATGACGGAGCGCTTCGCGGAACTTATGGTTAAGTTTAAAGGCCTTTCAGAAAACCTATTTGCGCAAACGCAAAGCCTGTTGCTTAGTATTAAACAGTTGCCCGTTGAAGATAGGGAGACGATATCCTCAACCTTTGATAGGATTGCGGCGCTTTCAAAGGAGTTAAAAGAACTCTCAAATACCCTGAAATTTAAAAAAGAAAAAAGTTGATATGAAATTTAAGAGGACAATCTGCCTCTCCATAAGCCTCCTCTTATTACAAACACAGGTTTTATTTGCAGAATATCCCTCCGATGATGCCTTCCTTAACAAATTGGAAGAGGATACATTTAGTTATTTCTGGAATGAGGTAAACCCCTCCAACGGACTTATAAAGGATTCAACAAACCCCGGCTCTCCCTGCAGTATAGCGGCAGTTGGTTTTGGGTTGGTTGCAGTATGCATAGCCGAGAAAAGGGGGTGGATTGAAAGGAAGGTTGCCTATAACCGGATTCTTACTACGCTAAAAACCTTTTATAATAACCTTCATAATGAGCATGGTTTTTTCTATCATTTTGTGGATATGAACTCAGGAAAACGCGTTTGGAATTCCGAGGTTTCCTCTATAGATACGGCATTATTTTTGGCAGGAGCGCTTTTCTGCGGAGAATATTTTAGAGGAACAAAGATAGACCAGCTTTCCAGGCAGTTATACGAGAGGGTGGACTGGGCCTGGATGCTTAACGGCAGAGATATCCTCTGTATGGGCTGGAAACCCGAAAGCGGGTTCTTGCCGTATTACTGGGACTCGTACAACGAACTAATTATCCTATATGCATTGGCAATAGGCTCTCCTACGCATCCGATTCCTGAAGCCTCCTGGAAGAAATGGGCCAGGCCCGTTGGCAAATATGGTGATTATAGCCTCATATTCTCTTATACCGGAAGCCTTTTTACTTACCAGTATTCGCATGCCTGGATAGACTTTAGGCGGTTGTTTGACGGAAATATAAACTACTGGGAAAATTCCATAAGCGCAGTTAAGGCAAATAGGCAGTTCTGCATTGACAACAAAGGGAATTTTTCAACCTACGATGAAAACTGCTGGGGATTAACCGCCTGCCTCGGCCCGCATGGTTACAAGGCCTATGGCGCAAAACCAGGACTTGGCCTTCACGACGGTACGGTTTCGCCTTCTGCCGCAGGTGCCTCGCTGCCCTTTAATAGAGAATATGCTCTCGGCGCAATAAGATTTATGTATGACAGATACGGAGACAGGATATACGGCAAATATGGTTTTAAAGATGCCTTTAACCTCTCCCGAAACTGGTGGGCGACAGACTATTTGGGCATAGACCAGGGCATAATCCTATTGATGATTGAAAACGCAAGGAGTGGTTTTATCTGGGAGTATTTTATGAAGAACAAGGCAATAAAAAACTGGATTTCGAAATGCCTGAGCCTCGAGAAAAGAGATTCTACTTAGCTGAGCAGTCGGGGAGTCTTTCTATAATGTCGACTGCTCATGAGGGGTCGGAAAAAAAATATAAAAAATATCCCGACCCTCACTTAACTAATCTTTAATCCCTCGCAGAAATCCCCGGGCTTTGGTTCGACTTCGTCCCTCGACTTCGCTCGGGATAATCCTGAGCGAGTGAAACGAGTCGAAGGACTCACCATCCCGCCTCGGCACCGAGTGCCATGCGTTCTATTGCCTCGGCACGAGGCGAGCCAAGTTGCGAGGGATAGGCCGAGAAGCTCCACTTCATTTAAGAAAGAGATATGGCAAAAACGCTCGCCAGAAACGATAAACTCGAATTTTTTGATTATAAAGGCGATTTCATCAGGCATCTTATATTTGAGAAGGGGATTTTTTTAATCAGTATTACCTTAATTATTTGCGCAGGCGTGGTGTTTTTAAGGGCAGCTAAAATTTGCGAACGCTCGGTTGATAAGTATAATGACTCCATAATAAACCTGTATAAAAGCATAGAACCTTCTGAGATAGCCCAATCGGCAAAAAAAGGTCGGGATTAATATAAAATTATCGAGGCTATATGAAGACTAAAGATAAGATGTTTTATAGTTTAGACAGCGGCAATGGCTTGACTGTTCAAAAAGGAAATAAAACCCTAAAGCCGAAAGGAGAATTCAGCATAGAGAGGGATTCCCTTTTCTATAAATTTGACGAGCCAGACGCTTGGAAACAGACTTTAAATTTGCCGAGTAAAAAAGAATTTATAGGAAATTGGCGCTTAAATAAAAATCACGATTTAGAGTTTGCGCTAAAGGAAATAGACGCCCGTCCCGAGAAGGGTGTTTTAAGGTTTAAGGGTGAGATAATCGCAGTTGAGGAAGATAGATTAATTTTTCTGCTCACCGCCAAAAGGACAGACGATATTTACAGAACCCAGCTTATCAAACTTTCCGGCAAGTGGCACTTAGATGAGAACAATAGAATAGTTTTTATCGTCAAAAAGCAAACAGAAGAGGATATTCTGACGTTTGAAGCCGCATGGGAAATAAATGCTAACCAAAGAATTCTATATCGCTATGAAAAAACCGATTTGATACGCAGGACCAAGATTATAAAGACACTAACCTTTAACGGATACTGGGATATAACCGAGAAAAACCGGTTAAGATATACCTTGGGGAAAACCGAAGGCTCTGTATTTGATTTCAGGGTTCATCTTGAAAGTCCTGTGGTTATAGGTAAGGAAAGGTCCATAAAATACAGGGTGGGAATAGGACTTTCAGGTAGAAAATTTCCTTTTATGAAGACTGTCGTTATATTCGGGAAATGGAAATTGAATGAGAAATCCGAGATAGCCTTTGAGATTGAATATGAAAAAGGGATTTTTAGCGCCATAGGGTTTACAGGCAATTTCCGTATATCCGAGAAAAGGGATTTGGCAGTTGAGCTAAAAAACAGACTCGGAAAAGAGCTGGACATAAAGATTTTATTTGACCGTAAATTTCTAAAAGGTGAGAGGGCAGTATCCTTAAGATTTAGAAAAAGAGACGAGGAAAAGTTAATAGAAACCGGTGTCAGATTTCCTTGGTGAAAAATCAAATGAAGACACAACTTATGGAACTACGTGACGTAAGTTGTCTGTCTGAATTTGACCCTTGACATTTGTCTTAGAAAAGTTGCACCCATAGTAAAATGTC
>CAZDNS010000090.1:0-6862 GCA_964506845.1 uncultured Planctomycetia bacterium
TATGAATACGATGACTACGGACAGGTCCTTATAGGAAATAATAATAACACGAATCAACCCGTTATAAATCCAAATAACGCCAATACCGTTTACACCTATGATGAATTCGGACGCGTAATAAGGGCGGTTACAAAGAATACAAATCCGGACGGCACCACTTATACAGATGAAGCCTCATACAGTTATGATGCATACGGAAGGCTCGTTCTCCAAAACCTAAGCCGCACAAATGCGGATGGCTCGGTTATGCAGGAGTCAACAAGGGACACTTACGACGTCCACGGAAGACTTATAACACAGATAAGCGACAGGACAAATCCGGATGGAACAAAGATAAAAGAGACAACAAACTTAGAATATGACTCAAGCGGAAGGCTTATAAAGACTGTTACAGACAGAACTCAGAACGGCTATGCAGACTCTACCAGCGTAACTACCTACGCATACGATAATGCGGGAAGGATTATCTCCCGCAAGAGCGAAACTACAGCCCAGATGGCGCAAGGCGCTTTAGTTACTAAAGAGGAACTAACATATACCTATGATAACTTCGGCAGGGTAATAGCGCAGGCAGCAGTAAAGACAAACGCAGATAAAACGAAGTCCAGCGAAATAACCGCCTATACCTATGATGAATTCGGCAGGATATCCTCGCAGACAACAGATAAATCTCAGGAAGGAGTGCCTGTTACCCATACGGTGACCAATCTTACATATGACAACTTTGGAAGAGTCTCTCAGGCGGTAACCTATAATACCACCCAATCGCAGGAAGGTCCTATAATCACAATTGACGTTGTAAATTATACCTACGATGAATTCGGTAGGGTCCTTTCTCAGGCGCTTGAAAGGACAAATCCTGACGGAACAAAGACCAAGGACAAGACAGACTACACCTATGACCAGCTCGGAAGGGTTCTCAGCTCTCTAACCCTTCACACCAACGCAGACGGTTCAGAGTATAAAGTAGATACAACATATGAATATGATAACTACGGCAGTGCTGTTAAGGCAACCGCAGTAAAGACCCAGGTTATAGACGGCAAAAATCAGGTCTCAACGGACATTACCACCTATACCTATGATGAATATAATAGAACCGAGACCGCAAATACAGTTCATAATAATATAGACGCTACAGTAACGTATGATGACATAACCTATGAATACGATTCCCTCGGGAGAATATCAAAACAGATAACCCTTCACACCAACGCAGACGGCGCAAGAACCAATAAAGAGGATACTAATTTATATGATACTAATAGAAATTTGCAACAAACTCCATCGCTAACCTCTACAACCGACACAGGCCAGCTCATTAAGATTAAGACCAAATACACAGACTCAGCAGGCAATGTTACCTATACAGAAACAGATATAACCTATGACGAATACGGAAGAATTGCCACCCAGAATATAAAGACAACCAATCCCGACAACTCCATAACCACAGATGTAGTTACATATACTTATGACGAATACGGCAGGGTTCACTCAACCCTAACCCAGCATACCTCTCAAAGCGGCAAGGTAAGCACCATAGAGCTTACCTATACCTACGACCAATACGGCAGGGTTAGACAGACCACCACAAGGACCACGCATCCTGCAGGAGCAATAACTACCGATGTAACCACATATACCTTTGATGAATACGGCAGGATTAACTTAAGCACAACAGTTCACACCGGCTCTGACGGTAAAACTACCACAGATGTAGTTACCTACACCTACGACCAGTATGGCAGGTCAGCGGGCTCTACCACAGTGCATACTGATACAGAGGGAAAGACCTCCACAACCGTTATGTCAAATATCTCCTACGACCAATACGGCAGGATGTCAGGCTATACCCAGACCTATACGGATAAAGACGGAAAGACCTCAACAAGCGTTGTGACAAATATTGCATATGACTCAATGGGAAGAATCACAAGTTACAGCTCATCCGATACCTCTGACGGAAAGACTACTAATAACAACGTTAGTATGGCATATGATGCAGATGGTAAGCTTACAAGCCAGACAATATCCGGCGAAGAAACCACCTATTATTCATTTAGTTATGATGGAAACGGTTTTAAGACCTCTGCTACCATTACAATGGCAGGCTGGGAAGGCAGTATGACCGTCCGTTATAACGAGCACGGAGAAGAGGCTTCAAAGGACGGAAGTATATACAAGAATGTTTCAGGGGGGAGCGTAGGCGGAGGGTATTATGAAGAGAAAGTTGAGTATGTCACTGTAGATGATGGGAATGAAGATGATGAACGCGGATTGTACACAAGGAGAGACGGTAGGACAGAAGCAGTAGTTAAAAAAGTATGGGTACCAGATCCTCCTGTTACTTCACCACCCCAAACAGGCGGTGGTGGCGGCCGTGAACCCTACAAAAGCGCGCCAGAAGGCGGTAGTACTTTTCTGGGCGGTGGCTGGGCTGGTGGTGGGTATTATGGCCCCGGTGGCGGGCGGGATAGCGGTAGCGATGATCCTAGTGCTGTTTGGGACCCAGCGTGGGCCGCCGACATAGGTGAGGATAATAGTTCGAATGGTATCACTAATGTAGGAGCTCAGATTACACCTGCTTCAATAGGACCAGAAGTATATCCAGGCTCATTAGAGCAAGAAACTGTTGAAACAACGCCTACCACATCTAATGCTAGCGCAGGAGCCCAGATTACACCCGCTTCAATAGCAGAAATATATCCCGGTTCATTAGAGCAGGGGATTGTTGAATCAGCACAGGGTATTTCTAACGCTTCTATACCAGCAGCTAATTCCATGGCTGATATTGTCAGTCAGATAGTTGGTTATGTAAGTTTAGTCCTTGAAGGACTCCTTGTTGGATTGACAATAGGTATAGGAAATAGCATTGTAGAAAGTATAGGTAATGACGCAATCAACCTAACCCAGGAAGGAGTAAATACCATAATAAACTGGCTCTCTCAGGAGACCACAAAGGTATTTAACTGCGCAATCTATTCTATTCAGGCTATATTTGGCGGCACAAATATAGACGTAAGCGAGGAAGAGTTAGCCAAAATTGCTGCAACCGGGATACTGGTGGATATATTGACAGGTGTGATTACCGAGGATAATGCCAAGGGCGAGCTTTATCTTTCTTTATATAGTATCCAGAAGATGGCTGAAGTTAAAGGCCTTGAATATACCGGCGCTACCTTATCAGTAGGCGACCTTGAAAAACTTAAAGACCCGACAGTAGTCTTCGTAGATGCCAACAAGGATGGAAGGGGTGACCACTTCGTAGTTGTTACCAAGGCAGACGGTAACACCGTAACCTTTATGGATAACGGCAAGGAGAGAACTCTTTCTCAAGAAGAATTTGGCAAATGGATGAGCGGCGGATATGCTTTGGTGAGCAGTAAAGACACAGCCGCACTACCTTCTAACGCCAAAGGCATGAGTGCTGATTTTAAGACAGGCGTTGACCCAGCCAAATTAATTGCTGTGCGCGGCGCCTGGGGATGGGAGGATGAGTCTGCAGAAACACACGCACTTTTTGAGGGTACATGGGGTTCTAATGCGAAATCGCAATGGGAAAGTGAACGCGCTGCCTGGGAAGCATCTCAAGGTCAAGGTAACAACAACAATAATAACAACAATAATAATAACAACAACGGCGGCGGACAACCAAACAATGAACAAGGAGCGAGGGAAGAGGCAGAGAGGGCTGTCCAACAGAAATTTGCAGAGCTAAGTAAAGTTATGCCTGCTGAGCAAGTATGGGGAGCAAATGGCGGTTGGGCAGAGGACCTCTGGAATAAGGTTTTCTGGGGCAATATGACGAGAATTCAAGATGAGGCAATGGGAGTCGTAAACCCCGGTAATTATGCCACAGCAGGCCAGGCAGGAGAGGCTGCCTGGGGAGTAGCAAAAAGGGCAGGTTTATCCGATTATCAGGCACGTATTGCAGCAGAGGCAGCATATAATACGGCTGCTGCAAAAGGCGCATTTGTGCCATGGGTAAAAGACCCCAGAACAGGTGAGATGCAAAACTTAGACGCAATAGGCGATAAGATGAACCAGGCAGGAGGCGTAGTTATAAATGGCAAACAGGTAAACACAGGCATTGCGGTTATGAATTTATACAATTTGTATCAGGAATCCGGCGGCACATTGCAGGTAGGGGATTTTTACAGGCAGACTGACCTAACTTACAAGACTACCTCAGGAACTAAGATAGGAGAGGCTATCTTTAACTCCACCTCATATGAAAATACCTGGGCAAATGTGAATTCAAATACCTTCTATACCAACACCAACGCATCCACGCGCACCATAAATACCAATGATATCTCCTTTAATGCGGTCGGTTATTTAAATAGCGGCACGGACTTATATTTTAAGAATGATTTGAAAGTGACGAACTTCGGGACGTTTGTAAAAGATACAAGCGTAACAGCCGACGGCATAGGAAATTACCAGGTCAATAACGGCACGGTTATTGGAACAGACAATGTAAGGCATGTATTCAGCGACCATAAACTTGACCACCTTGAGAACTCGACAGGACAGCTGCTGACTAACAGCACATATAAGCGCTTTGACGGCTTCGCAGGCCATACGGATACATTGGGAAGGCCTAGCCTTATAGCCACAAATTCATGGACTAATACAAGCGGAGTTACATTTAACGGAGACTGGGACGTTGATTCTACGCCGCTTTCACTCTCGCTGACTTCTTCTTACAATTTAACAACTAGAACAACGGACTGGAGTGTATTTACAAAGGGCAGTGAAATAAAGGAGTTCATAAGAGGCACCATAGACGACCCAAGCAAGGACTTCATCATAAACGTTGATAAGAGGGGCGCAGATACAATACCCGTTTCACTTACCGATAGAAAAACCGGCCAGACGCTAACGAATACGACAAGGGATATAAGCCTTGCAGGCGGGAATAAATTTGAGGTAAAGGTTGACTCAACCGGCAAGATAACAGAAGGAACAGCGTATCTTAATTTAGGGTTTGATTCAAATTCGCTTACGCCCGTTAAGGTGAGCTTTAACGAAAACGGGATAGTAAATCCCTCAAGCATCAAAGTCGAAGACGCTAAAAACGGCATAGATTTCACCATAACAAATGTGAAGATGAAATGGAATGGCGC
Organism: uncultured Planctomycetia bacterium; assembly: GCA_964506845.1. Taxonomy (GTDB): domain Bacteria; phylum Omnitrophota; class Gorgyraeia; order VGKN01; family VGKN01; genus CAZDNS01. The sequence continues at coordinate 5,133 of CAZDNS010000090.1, forward strand.
TCTTGGAGGGATATATTTAGATGAGGGTAAAGTCAACAACGGTAAGACGATTATAGGAAAGCCACAGGCCGGCAATAGTCAATCCGACCAGAAACCGATGGAAACCTCTATTACCAATTATATGATTAGAAACAGGGATGGAAGTAGTTATGCGGTTTCCGGAAACTGGGAATATAAAAAGGGTCAAGCCTCTTTCTTCTTTAAGGGCGCAAATGCAACTATCTGGCAGGGGACAGATGCAAATGGCAAGGCTTATTATTTACAGGATATGTCTGACCCGACAAAATTCTGGACAAGTGGTACATTAGAAGGAAACGGTACTGTGCTTGTTGCAACGTCCGGCAGCGCAAAGGGTTATACCACAGCAATTGCTGGAGTAAACTTAAGAGGCGTAACAGATAACGGCACGGTCAATATAGAGATGACAGATAAGGGTATAAGATATACAAGTTATGTAAAGGGCGGGGTTGAACATACGTTGCGCTCTGCAGAGGATGTCCACAACCAGCGCATAACAATGGCTGCAATGGGCGCTGGTAATGCCATAGTCCTTCGCGATATAGAGCTTGTTGTGCTCGGAACCTCAATGACAACAGACCTTATCCTTAGCCGCGAGGGCTGGCTTATCACCAAGCCGTTTGATGTAAAAGATAGCCATGGCTCATATACCTATGATATAGCGGTTGTAGATGGCGTTGATATAAGACAGGGCGCAACAGTCACCTTTGGCGTTATGAGTTTTGAGAAAGAAGGGCAATCATACTATCAAGAACCTCTTAAAGATGGAGATACGCCTGGCGGCAGACGTCCCGAAACGCACTTCACAGAAGCTACAATTCAAAATGATCCAAGAGGCGGCTGGTTAGTAACAGGCGGCACCGTAGAGGTTTTAAACGGCGAGGCAATGCTCTTTAATCCTGGTGCAGTTTTAACCGTGCCAACAGGCGCAAAATTCACCGATCCATTCTCCAAGATAACAGTCGGCTCCGGCACCTACTTCGCCACGCAAGAAGGAATTGGTTCATATGTAACAGCCGGAGACGATACAGTCTTTAAAGTCATTGGAGCAACCGGACCTGTTGTTGCAGCAGACGGCGACACATATCAGTGGGACCCAGATAAAAAACAATGGAAACAGATAGCGGATGGTGGCACTGCACGGGTTACTATTAACGAAGATGAAAGAGGCAGAGGAACAGTTACTATCCAAGTTGGCGATAAGACGTATTCATATACCCTTAAGGCTATAAGGGGTTCACAGAACATTATCCTGCCGGACGGAAGGACAATGCAGTTTACACCTGACAGATTAAACGAAGGGAATTATGTAACTTCTACATATAGAGATTCCGGCACAACGACTATTTATGATGCATCTACCTATAGAGCAGGCGGCTTCCGCTCAACAGTCGGAGCCATAGACACTAACGGCAAGATATACCTGAGCGGCACATTTAAACCTACCGAAGATGTAAAAGGAACCATAATAAATTCTATTGTTACCCAAGATGGTCAAACATTAACCGAAGGAACTAATTATGAATATATTCCATATATACTTAAAGGAGGAATTTCTTACGAGGTAAACTGGGCTGGTGGTTCAAATGGTGATGTTTCAGCAACTTTATATAGTAATAGAGTAGCGATAGGAGCAATTAATAGCGATTATACACTAAACATCGGCGGCAAGGCAACCTTTACTGACTTTGGAAACGGAAGAACCTCTCTCA
>CAZDNS010000091.1:0-6235 GCA_964506845.1 uncultured Planctomycetia bacterium
TATTTCCTATGTCTAAATTGTTCTATATCTTCTGATGTGCTTAAGGGTGACATCTCCCTCAATCTTTTTACAACCAGTGGCAATTTCTTCAGAAAAAATTCCACATCCTCATCGTCATTGTCTATACCGAGGCTAAATACGATAGAGCCTTGTGCCCATACCGGGTCAATTCCTATGGCATCAAGGACATGCGAAACCTTTAGCGCCTCAGAAGAACAGGTTGACCCGCTGGTTCCCGCTATGCCTGAAAGGTTAAGATGCAATAATATGGATTCTCCTTCTATATATTTAATACAGAAGCTGGCATGGCCTGGAAGCCTATCTTCCTCATCCCCGGTTAAAAAACAATCCGGAATTTTCTCTAAAGCGCCTTTTATCAATTTATCTCTTAAACCCGCAAGATATTCTCTGCGCTCAGATAATTTCTCTCTGGCAATCTTAGCGGCAATTCCCATCCCAACTATACCTGCTACATTGTGGGTTCCGGCACGCAGACCTCCCTCCTGGATACCGCCTTCTATAAGAGGCGCCAGCCTAACCCCTTTTCTTAAATATAAGGCACCTGTTCCCAATGGCCCATAAAAAACGTTCCCAGCCAAACTCAACGCATCTATATCATCAGCCTTAACATCTATTGGCACAAAACCTACAAAAGCTACGCTGTCGGTATGAAAAATTACACCTTTATCCCTTGCAATCTTCCCAGTTTCCCTTATCGGCTCCAGAGTTCCAATCTCATTTGAGGCTGAGGTGACAGTAACTAAAACAGTATCTTGTCTGATAAGCCCTGAAACCTCCCGGGGATTTATCCTGCCTTTATTATCCACCTTAAGATAGGAAATCTCATAACCTTGCTTTTCTAAGTTTTTTAAGGGATGAAGAACCGAGTGATGTTCTATGGGGCTTGCAATTATGTGTTTTCCTTTTTTAATATAAGCATTGGCTATTCCCTTGATTGCCAGGTTATTGGATTCGCTTCCACAACTGGTAAAGATAATCTCCCCAGGATCGGCATTAATAAGTTCTGCTATAAAGCTACGTGCTTCCTCAATAGCCTGTCTTGGTTCTTCCCCAAAACTATGCTTGCTTAACGGATTTCCTATATACCGCGATAAAAAAGGTATCATAGCCTTTTTTACCTCAGGCAGAATAGGTGCACATGCCAAATGGTCAAAATTTATATGCCTCATTTTATTCCCTTAACTTTTCCACATAGGCAACAAAGATATTATCTTTATTTTTTTCCAAAGAGATAAGTTTGTTGCCGGTTTCTCTGCACCAGCTGGGCAAATCATCCAGAACGCCGGGGTCGTCTGCTAAAAGCTCAACTGCCTGATTTATCTCTACACTTTCCATCTCTAACTTCAGTTTAACCACAGGCATAGGGCAGAATAAGCCTACTGCATCTACAATAGATGCTATGTTGATTTTCCTGCCATCTATCTTTACCTCTTTCATTTTAAATAAATAATATTTGGCTCTCACTGGTCTCTGCCAAGAATGTGGTTATACCCATACTCTTATCTACTATATCTCTGAGCTCATCCCTTGCAATATTTAACAATCCCATAGAATTTGTGCAGGCATAGAATTTCGCGCCCATTTTCTTTGCCTGGTTGAAAAGTTCATCTACCTTTATCATATGCCCTTTTTTTATATTCTTTTCTATAATCTCCTTATGGAGACCTGCCTCTTTATCAAGTTTAAAAGGCAGGGATTTCTTTCGTTTTAAATATTCCAGTGCCCAATAGGTGAAAAAGAATCTTACCTCTCTATCCAGTGCTAAGGCTGATAAAGCGATGGACAAACCATGATAGAGCCTGTCATAGGAACCACTATGGAATATTATCCCCAAGTCTTTCTTATCCATTGCGTTATTGTTTCTTTTCAGCAAGATACCTTTTATCTATCTCACTAAATAATTTTGAGACCGCCTCTGCTTGAGACTCATCCATATGCATCTCTGCCATCATAAAGAGGATATTATCCTCCTTGTAGATGTGCTCTCTCAAAAGGGTAATAAAATGCTCTCCATTTTCGGTTATTAATCTTTTTGCATTCTCGGAACTTGTATCCTGCGAGAACTCCTCAACGCCCTTTATAAAATTTGTTTTTGCGTTGTTTAAATCTTCATGTTCTATAAGCATCATCCCTGTCGGACCGCCTTCGCGCGGGATAAACTTCTCTATCTCGGGAAATAACGCCTCCTCCTCCTTTGCAAAATGGACTACTACCTCACTTGTCAGAAATGAAACAAGTGCCCTCAGTATAGGCAAGGTTGCGACTTTATCCAGATTTTTAACTGCATCCGACATAATATCGAGTTTTTCTAAAACTATCTTGTGGTCTTGCCTCAGTATTTCCGTAGGTTTTAAATTTTCAAGCCTCATATATCCTCCGTATTACCTAATTTTTTCTTATCTTATCTGCCCAATCAAGAAGAGTTACGCCGGCTTTTCTTGATGCTGCAAGCTTTTCGCCTAAATTATTCAACTCTTTTTTATTGAACCGCTCAGACAAAATCGCAAGCCCATCGCAATTACTCACATGGACTAAAAGCGCCATCGCCGCCTGCCTTGCATCCTCTGCCTCTTTATCTGTAAGTTTATCCTTGCCCAGCAAGTTAGCGCATGCCTTTGCAGTATCAATTACCTTATTATGTTCACTTATGAGCTGGTCCACATACTCCCCTAAAAGTTTTCTTAGGGCAGGATAAAGAGATTCCTCTTCATATCTAAAATGGGGGCCCACCAGGGTATTTAAATTACCAAGTATTTCTCTTGCCTTTTTCACGTTATGCTTCTTAAGTGCATCCGTGATATTCAGGATACCGTCTCTTACCTTTCTATGGTCTTCTCTGAACTCTAAAATAGGGTCTAATTTAGTAGCCATTAAAATCACCTCCTTAAATCTTCTTTATACTCACAATCCAGTCCTCTGGTCCTTCTTGTTCGTATCTCCAGTCAAATTTATCCTTATATTCCACCATAAACTGATAGCGTAGGGGTTTGGGATCATGGTCGTTTATAATCTTTAGGGTTTCCCCTGACTTTAACTCATCCCATATTTGAAATATCTTCCCATGCCTTTCAAACGGCGGCATAGGCCTTAAATCCAGGGTTTCTACTTTTTCTGACATATTACTCACCTCCTCTTCTTTTCCTATAAATTTCACCTTTCCATCCAATACGCAACCCTTGCATAGGGGTTCACATAATCTCTTCAATCTTTTACAATAACCTTCTGTCTCATAAGGACAAGTCCAGCTCATTATTTTTTAAGAAACTCTGACAATACCTTGGCGTTGTTTCTATCTTTATCCCTTGCCGCGAATAGCAAGGTTACAGTTTTATTTTTTGATAAAATTTTTAATTCATTAATGAAATCTTTCTTATTTTCTAATTCCTCAAGGTATAGTGTTTTAAATTCTTTCCATCGTTTTTCTCTATGGGAAAACCATTTGCGGAGTCTATCGCTGGGAGTAACCTCTTTCATCCACTTATCTATCCTTGCATTTTCTTTCGCCAACCCTCTTGGCCATAGGCGGTCAACCAGAATTCTTATTCCGTCATTCTTATCAAATTTCTCATAGATACGTTTTATCTTAAACATTACAATGATAATCTATCTGTTGTTTTTATTTAAAGACTCGAAACCTTCTTTTATTTTTGTCCATTTGTTTTCTTCAGTTATAAATTCAAGCGATGCAGGATAAAAGATATAGGTCTCGCGGAAGATATGATTGCTTATATCAGAAATGAACTTTTCTTTTAACTCTGATACCCTTTCAAATGCCAAGTTCAAACCATTTGAAGTCGCCTCATCAAGAATCCTGATTATCTTGGATAATATTTCTCTAAAATTTTTATGCTCCTCCCTCAGATTCTGAGGGTGTTCCTTCATATCGCTTGACTCTAATGCAGGAAATAGTACTTCTTCTTCTTTCCTTATATGTAAATCTAACTCTGCAAAATAATCTTTTACTTCTTTTAATTTCTCCTTAATCTGGCTAGCTGGCGTCTCATTATTTAAATTCAGCTTTCCCAAACTAAATCTCAATGCCTTTAGTTTTACAATATTTTCCTTATGGTCGGCTGACAGCATAGACAGCGGATGCCCATCGGCTAAATCATATCTTTGTCCGGAGAGTTGGCTTTCTAGTTCATCCAGAGAAATAGCAAAAATCCGCTTAAGCGGGATACGCGCATCATTACAACCTTCTATCTTAAAATTATTTTTTAAGATACTGGCTGCTATATCTACAAAACGCCTGGCGCCAATTTTACCCACTAATTTAAGCAAAGCGCTTCTTGCGGATTTTAATTCATCCTCACCTGCGTGCTCAGCTTTAAGTATTACACCTATAATGGTGTTAACCATCTTTAAATTATCAACTACCATTTTCACTCCTTTGCAACCGCTGAAACGCAAAATTTGTAACCGCTAAATCGCGAAATTAGTAAACGCCGAAACGCGGAAGTCTTTCTTTGCGTCTTTGCGCCTGCCTCGCTGCGCTTGCCTCTCGGCGAAGCCAACGGAAGCGGGCAAGGCGGGGATATTTTGCGCTTTGGCGGTTACCTTAATCTATTTTTTCTACTTTAAATAACCCTTGCGCCTCCTCAAATAAAACCGCTTTTACCCTTTCCTGCCACAATTTCACAAACTCTTCTTTTTGCTTTTTTGTGGCTGTGCCAACAATACACTTTGTAAAAAGCGTGGACATATCTTCTTTTGCAGGAATTCGCTCAGGATGATACGTAACCCTGACTGATTTACCTGTATCATCCCGGCTAAATATGAATGCATTCGGCTCCTCGTTTTTCTCATCAAATACAAGTTTGTCCTTGCGCACAAAACTATGCCCAAGTCCGGCAAATCCTGTTTCAGGCGCTGCTCCGGTTATAAGACTGATGACCTGCGATATCGGCCCGTTTGCGCCGTTATCTACACTACCCAGCACCCTTACACTGATTTGGCCCCTTACAGGAGTTTCATCCGGATATAGCGCCTTTAGGGCTTTCTGTGTTATCTTGTATGCGCCGGATACAGCAGGGCAGGAATGGCCTGCAAGTTTTGCTGCATCAGTGTATGTAAATACAAACTCCTCAGCCTCATCTATTGCGCCTAAAAATTCTGCTAAGGGTTCTCTTAATTTTATCGGCTCAACCTCATCGTAAAACGGCTGTTTCCATCTGGTCTGACTCCCGCACATATCTTTTCTCCTTTAATGAGCACTTGACTTATGGAACACGAAGTGTGACATAAGTCAATCTTCTTTGTTTAACCTCTTTGCTGGTGCGAATTAATCCCGACGAATGTGTAAAAATTTTATTTTAAAATTTTTACACATTATATGAGTCGGGACAATTCAGACTAGCAATTTATGTTCACTCCGTCCTTCGATTACACTCAGGACGAACCCTGAGCAAAGTCGAATGGGTTCGTTCCGTAAACTGCGTCTTTATTTGATCCAATCCTCCTGAAGAATATCTCCTTGTAAACTTACAACTATGGATTTTATGGGTATCTTCCTCTTGGCTTGCTGAGCTGCCTGTTGGGCTATGCTGACCAGTCCTCCACAACAGGGCACCTGCATTATCATAACAGTAAGGGTGTTAATCTTTGCATCGTCTATAAGGGATTGGAGCTTTTCAATATATGTGTCCTGGCCCTCGTCTAATTTCGGGCAGGCAATTGCTATTGCTTTGCCTTTTAGATAATCCTTATGAAAATCTCCTACAGTATAGGCTACGCAGTCTGCTGATAAGAGCACATCTGCCTTCTGATAGTAAGGCGCAAGGGGAGAAACCAGATGTAGCTGTATGGGCCATTGCTTAAGCTGGGAGGCTCTTTTACCTGTTTCCTCCTGAGCCGTCTCATCCTTACTCCTAAAATCCTGCATCTTTGAACCGGGGCAACCATCCATCATTTTAATACCTCCTTAATGACGACACAAGTTATGGAATCCGAAGGACGAGATAACTTGTATGTCGGAATTAATCCCGAGCTTTGCCTCAAAATTTCCTTGCGGAAATTTTGAGAGTGCTTTAAGCGAGGGATATATTATTTTTAATGAGTCCCGGAAATGCTACGCATTTCTCGGGGCGAGCTTACCCTAAAAATATCGAAGAGATTTTAGGGTGTATAAGCGAGGGATCTGCTATAGTATCATCTCCTTGTTTTTAAACTTTCCCTCAACTGTTTCTACAAATTTCCTGTATTTCTCAGGAACTTC
>CAZDNS010000092.1:0-6223 GCA_964506845.1 uncultured Planctomycetia bacterium
TTCTTTAACATTAACCCCTCATAGAGGGGTATAGGATGTCTCTTCCCATTCCCGCTACTTGATATCTTTTTTCTTGCAACCGTGAATAGTGTTTGGTAATATGATAGGGAAGGTTCGCCCAGATAAACTCTGGGGAGCCATGTTTGGCAGCATACAAACAACTATCCTACGCAATGTAAGAAGAGGTTGTAACGGTGTTCGGTCGGTTGATCGGACAATAAAGGAGGGATTATGGCGTTTCAGCAAGGTGGTGGTGAATTCGGTAGGCGGCCACGGGAGATGCACAAGGCGGTCTGATCAGATTGTAATAAGGAGTGCGAAGTTCCATTCAAACCCAGCGGAGACCGTCCGATCTACTGCAAGGAATGTTTTTCAAAGCGCAAGGCAAGCGGCCGCTAAAAGAGGCGATTTCTATTCGTTTTACACCTACCTTCAGGTTGACCGTGTATTACTCAAGAAAAGGCGAACCTCTTTGCTAAATAACCACTTACGAAAGTCGTCCAACATGGGGAGCCAAGCTTGTCGGAACTTATTGTATTTAAGAGAGTTACGATAAAAGAGCCTGACCTAAAAAGTCGCCTGTATTTATAATTATTCTGATTATAGCTAGTGGTTATGTTCTTTTTATTAGCAAGGAGAACATGCTTAGGGCTAAGAAGGAGAAGTTGGGACATCATTTAAGAAGGTTATCTGAGGTTAAATGAGGTTAAATGAGGTTATCTGATGTTGCCTGTTGTAAAAAGCAACCTCAGATAACTTCAGACACCATCTGGTAACTTCAGTTAACATTTCCAAGGAGGAGCAAGATGAATATTTTTTATTTACTTGGCATGGCGGTGATTGTGATATTTTTTGCAGGTATAAGGATTGTCAGGCCTACTCATCGCGGGTTAATTGAGAGATTAGGAAAATACCGCACTTTTGCTAATGCCGGCTTTAACTGGATTATCCCAGGCATAGATAAGATGTACCAGATAAACATTACCGAAAAAATGGTGGATGCTGAACCTCAGGAGATTATCACCAACGATAATCTTAATGCCAAGGTGGATGCCCAGGTATATTTTAAAGTGAAGGCAGATCAGGAAAGTGTCAAAAGCTGCCAGTACAATGTTTTTAATTACCAATACCAGATTGTAAACCTGGCAAGGACTACTCTTAGGAATATTATCGGGACTCTGACTTTAAAATCTGCAAATAGCGAGCGTGGTAAGATTAATGCAGAATTGCATAAAACTTTAATGGAGGAGACTTCGAACTGGGGTATTGAAATTGTGCGCACAGAATTAAAAGAGATCGATCCGCCCAAGGATGTGCAGGAAACAATGAACAAGGTGGTTAAGGCGGAAAATGAAAAAATCGCAGCGGTAGATTTTGCTACTGCCACGGAAACCGCAGCCGACGGACAGAAAAGAGCGGAGATTAAAAAAGCAGAAGGTTTCAGACAGGCGAGGATTCTGGAAGCAGAGGGCGAGGCAGAGGCAATCCGCTTGTTAAACGAAGCAGCGGAAAAGTATTTTATCGGCAATGCCCAGGTATTGCGTAAACTTGAGGCAGTGGAGAAATCTTTAGCCAGTAACGCGAAGATCGTGATTCCTGCGAATACGGAATTGGTGAATGTGATCGGAGAAATGGCGGGAATATTGCCGTTGAAGAAAGAGGCGCAGCAGAAGGTATAATCCTAAAGGATAAACATCTAGGTAAATGCAAGAAAGAATAACCGCGATGGATAATAAAACCAAAGGCCAGATAGAAGCACAAATAAGCGAAGCCATAATCAGATTCGAGAAGGAATATATGGGTAGAGGCCCTACGGAGACCAAGGCCTATATTATCAAGGATATGGTTTTAGTGCGTCTTAAGGGCGTGCTTACCCCCGCCGAAGAGCAGTTGACAAAAAGCGCCGAAGGAGCCGAATTGATAAAAAAGACGCGTATGCAGCTATTAGAAGGCGCGCGGGTGCTACTTGAGAATATGGTTTCGGATATTATGGGTTGTCAAATAAAAAGTCTGCATACGGATATCAGTACAAAAACAGGCGAACGAGTGATTATTTTTACGCTCAATCAGAATCTCGAGGAAAGATTTGCGGTATAAAATTTCTTGACCCAAGATTTTTTTAGTATACAATAAGGTGAGATAAAATTATTTGGAAGACTAAGGCAAAGATCTTTTAATCAAAGAGAGATCGTTGCAAAGTAAGCCAACATTGGGTTTCTAAGTTTCTGCGATAAGCGGAAAACAGGAAACGATGTTGGCTTTTTTTTCAAATTCGCAGACGGGCTTCGCCCTATGATTTACGTCGTCCTTTGGACTCTGTAAATCGTCTGCTCATTTGAGGAGGAAGAAAAGCATGGCAACGCCGCTTGAAAAATGGGTTGAAGAACAGGCAAAGCTTACCAAGCCGGATAAGATTTACTGGTGCGATGGCTCAGAAGAAGAAGCGCGCAGGCTTATTGAAATCGGAATGAAAGAGGAGAAAATCGGGGATGTGCCGATTTTTCAGGAGCTTAATCAAAAGAGTTGGCCAAACGCCTATTATCATCGCAGCCATCCCACGGATGTGGCGCGCACAGAACATCTGACGTATGTTTGTCATCCTGATAAGGAAACCGCCGGACCGAATAATAACTGGATGAATTCACTTGAAGCAAAAAAGCTCATGATGGGTTTATCCGAAGGCTGTATGCGCGGCAGAACTATGTATGTACTGCCATATATGATGGGTCATCCTGATTCGCCTTATGCTAAGGCCTGCGTGCAGCTTACCGATGTAAGCTACGTTGCCGTAAGTATGCGCATAATGACCCGTATGAGTAAGCACGTGATTGATAAAATCGGCACGGCCGAAGATTTCGTAAAGGGATTACATTCGGTAGGTGATTTTGACCCGAACAAACGCTTTATTATGCATTTCCCTGACGAACACCTGGTTTGGAGTATTGGCTCAGGATACGGCGGCAATGCGCTTTTAGGAAAAAAATGCTTCTCTTTGCGTATTGCCTCCTGGCTCGGTTTTCAGGAAGGGTGGCTTGCCGAACACATGGTCATTCTAGGAATAGAGGATCCTGAGGGCAACGTAACCTATGTCACTGCCGCCTTGCCTTCTGCTTGCGGGAAGACTAACCTAGCCATGCTTGAGTCTGCACTTCCCGGTTATAAGGTGTGGACTTTAGGCGACGATATTGCCTGGCTCAATGTCGGCTCTGACGGTAGGTTGTGGGCGATTAATCCCGAGACTGGCCTTTTTGGCGTCGCACCTGGAACTTCTATGAAGACCAATCCGAATATGCTTAAAACCCTTAAAGCTGCAAATTTCTACCCTACCCTTTTTACCAATACTGGTTTGGATACGGATACGAACGAGCCGTGGTGGGAAGGATTAGATGGTGCAATTCCAAAAAATCTCATAGACTGGCAGGGTAAAGCTTGGAATAGTTCCTCTGGCTCAAAAGCTGCGCATCCTAATTCTCGGTTTACTGTATCTATTTATAATTCTTCTACACTTTCCAAAGAGTTCGATAATCCTAAAGGCGTGCCTATCTCGGCAATAATCTTAGGAGGCAGAAGAACTCAACTTATTCCTCTTGTGACCGAATCTTTTAACTGGCAACACGGAGTATATCTCGGTGCGCGAACCGGTTCGGAAACTACCGCAGCCGCCGCACATCAGGTGGGCCAGCTTCGCCGGGATCCTATGGCGATGCTTCCATTTTGCGGCTACAGCATGAGTGATTATTTCCGGCATTGGTTAAATATCGGTAAAAAGCTAACACAGCCGCCGAAGATATTCTCAGTCAACTGGTTCAGAGTTGATGATGAGGGTAAGTTTATCTGGCCGGGGTTTGGAGAAAATGTCCGCGTATTAAAGTGGATAGTGGATAGAGTGCATAATCGGGTGAAGGCAAAACAAACGCCGTTAGGACTGATTCCGGATGCGCAGGATTTAGAAACCGGCGGCCTGAATATTCCTAAAGAAAAAATGGCAAAACTCTTTGAGATTAATACGGAGCTGTGGAGACAGGAACTCCAGGATATAGAAAAATTCCTGAATCAGTTCGGCAACCGTATGCCTTCGGAGATTTTACAGGAACACAGAAAACTTGCCGGACAACTTAATAATAACGGTAACGAGTTTGAGGACTCTATCCGTTATGGCGATAGAGGAGGCGCTTAAGATGGCTATTGAACCGTTGCGAATGACCAGATTTGCTGGTATCAATTTTTTAAAAAGAGGTAAAGTAAGAGATGTCTATGATCTAACCCTAAAGGGTAGATCTTGGCAAAAATATTATGTCAATGACGAAGAGGCTATAAAAAGTGCAAACAGGGAATTTGGAAGCTTGTTTGATTCAAAGGAGGTAACATAATATGACTATTAAACCAAAACAGGATATTGAAGCGGAAATTTGCCAAAAGTTAACCATGATATTAAAAGAGCAAATTGGCGAGCAGGTTGAAACAGCAACTGAGGAAGTGGTGGGGGATGCGATAATCGTCAGGTTTAAAGGGGTCTTGTCTCCGGCAGAAAGAATGATGGCAAAAAAAGAAGACGGGGCAGAGTTGATAAAGGAATTAAAAGAAAAACTTATAGAAAAGATTAAGCCTTTGTTAGAACAAACAATAAAAGAATTAACCGGTGCTGAAGTAGTTGATGTCCATTCAAGCTTTGATCCGGAGACAGGGGAACGAGTTGAGATATTTACTTTAAATAAAAATTTGAAAGATATCTTCTTAAGGTAGATAATAACTGGGAGGAGTTTAAAAAGCTTTACAATGCGGAGTTGAGGTCTGTAGAGATAGAAGAAGTAGAGAAGATGTTTAAGGGAAGCAGTATAAAATGCGGCTTATACGATTATGAGATTCTTCTCGTCTGGAAATAAAAAAACAAAAGCAAGATTTATTTTTTTGATAATTGTTATAAAAGTACTTTCTTTTAAAATGGATATTTGCATGGCAGAAGAAGAAGTGTTTGTCCGAGCAAGAGAAAGCATGATAAGAGAGCAAATAGAGGCCAGGGGCATCAAGGACAGGCGCGTTATGGAGGCAATGCGCAGAGTAAAAAGGCATTTATTTGCCCCTTTGGAATATAGGTCTTTAGCTTATGCTGACGGTCCGCTTCCCATCGGGATGGGGCAAACTATTTCTCAACCGTACATTGTTGCCCTAATGACAGAATTATTGAACCTGAAAGGCAACGAGAAGGTTTTAGAAATTGGCACTGGCTCAGGCTACCAGACAGCAGTTCTTGCGGAGTTAACCAGAGAGGTTTATACTATAGAAATATTAAAGCCTCTGGCAGAGCGCGCAGAGAAATTACTCAAGACTTTAGGTTACAAAAATATCCGGGTTAAATGCGCAGACGGCTTCCTGGGCTGGCCCGAGCAGGCTCCTTTTGATGTGATTATTGTTACCTGCGCTGCGGAGGATATCCCCGCTCCTTTGGTGGAGCAGCTGGCTGAAGGAGGCAGGCTAGTTATTCCCGTAGGCAAACTCTGGCAGGAGTTGAAATTACTGCGCAAGGTAAAGGGAAAAATAGTAATTACTGATATTATTCCGCTAAGATTCGTGCCTATGCTCAGGGATAGGAAAAATAAGGGCGGGAAAGAAACAGGGGTGGAAGTGGAGGCAGAAAATTTAAAAAAACACGTTATGGCCTTAGCCAAAGATATCGGCGAGAGAAATTTTATTCAGTACCAAAATTTGGAACGCGCCGCTAATTATATAAAGCAGGAATTCAAAAAATTTGGATATGAGCCAACAGAACAGGTTTATGCCCTTGAAGGCAAAACCTTTAGGAATATCATTGCTGCTAAAGAGGGAAAGACCTCTCTAGAAAAGATAATCATTATTTGCGCTCATTACGACTCGGTGGTGGGTTCACCCGGCGCAGACGATAACGCTTCTGGTATAGCAGGTCTTTTAGAGTTAGCCAAGATTTTATCTCAAGAAGAGCTAAGCCGCACTATTAAATTCATTGCTTTTACTAATGAAGAGCCACCCTTTTTTATGACCAAAGATATGGGAAGTTTCCGCTATGCTCAAGAGGCAAGGAAAAGAGGAGAGGATATTTTAGGAGTATTGTGTTTGGAATCCATAGGTTATTATTCGGCTCAGAGGAAGTCGCAGAGTTACCCCTTAGGTTTGAGCTATTTTTACCCGGATAGGGGAAATTTTATTGCTGTAGTAAGCAATTTTGGTTCTGCGAATTTCTTAAGAAAAA
>CAZDNS010000093.1:0-5954 GCA_964506845.1 uncultured Planctomycetia bacterium
TATGGGCGGCGCTGGAGTATAAGCCTGAGTAGATGCTGACGCAACCCCTGCAGGTTCAGCAGAAACCGCCGCTGTTTTCGCAGCAGGCTGTATCGCACCGGCAGTGCCAGCTGAAATTACTGCCGGAGGAGTAGAACCTACAACGCTCTTAACCGAAGCTACTGCAATTTCTCTTTTCGCGGCTAATAATCCATCTATAACTACTTCAAAATCATCAGCACTTAATCGATAGCGCAGTGTTTTATCTTCAAGAATAAGTCGTGCAATTGCAACTATCTCTCTAAGTGATTCTGGTGTAGTTAGCTCTACAAACGGTTCTACATCAGGTAACAGTTGGGCTATAGTCTCTATGTGGACGGAAATACTCGCCGTTTCTACAGGTATGATGCTCGCTGGAATTCCTGCCGGCGCAACTGCTGACGGTATAGGTAAAACTGCTCCGCCAGGAGTGACGGATGAAATTACTTCTGCCGGAGGAACTTCTTCAACCCTTGGCTCAGCTACTGGGGCAGATGCCAGTCTTGCAGGTTCTCCTTCTATAACCGTAACAGGACCTTGTTCTGTCAAAGCAAGACGCATTGTTTGTTCTGGATGAGGTGCAGGAGTAGAAGGTGCTTGCATCCTAATTAATAAGTCCCTCTTATAAGCAGTTAGGGCTAATTCTGTAGAAACCCTGAGAGAGATTGTTATTTGCCTTATTTGGCTTATGTCTGTAGCAGAGAGCGCAGTAACAGCAAGTTCTTTAATCTGGGGTAATTCGCCTGCTATTAGTGTATATTCTTGAGGTAATTGAGGTTCAATTACCCTTAGAGCAACTTCTGCCTTGATTATAGCTTCTCTTAAGGGTTTTATTTCTTCAACTAACTGTATTGCTTTAACTAACTCAAGATATTGAGTTGTTATTACCTCTATTTCTACAGGTTCAGTTTTTGTAAGTTGGAGAGTCTGTTGAGCGCTTTCTAAAACAGGCGATAAATTCTCTAAGGCGCGAACAAGGTAAAAATCGGTTCTTGCCCTTTCTTCTAACTCCTTGGCAGCGCTTATGACTTTGTCTAATTCGGAAATCGCCAGATAAGTCTGGGCTGCTGATTCAAAAATAGATACTGCAGCAGAAATATCCTCTGTGGCTTTAATAATGAAATCTATATCTTTGGATTTTTCGAGGGCTATGACATTTTCGGTTGGAACTTCAAGTATCGCCCTTATCTCGGCGGGAACGTCTATATATGCCTCAAGAGTAGTTTTTGCTTCTTCTATTGCTAAACTTAACTTAGTTTTTGCAGCTAACAGGGCCTGGGTTTCTTCTTGTATTGCTAATTCGGCAGGTTCTGGTATTTCTGGGGCGGGCGGAGTTTCTTCTTGCCTTTCGGCTACCTGAACTTCTTCTGATGGAGTGGATGTGCTTTTGATTACTTCTAATCGGATTGGGATAATGGCAGACAAGCCAAAGAAGCCCTCCGGAGGCGCCTTGGCAAAATGTATCATCTCTTCTAAGGCTTTTAACTGCTCTGCTTCTAAAATTACAAATCTACTCTCATTCTGGCTTAAAGCTAAAACTTGGGCATCATCATTTATTGCAAGGCTCAAAGAGGGTTTTTGTTCAGGCGCGATAGCCTGGCCTATTGTAAGGGTAAATGGCGGCCTTGCAGATAGTTCGGCATGAGATTTGGCTTCTTGCAACTTAGATACCGCTTGTACCAACTTGCCTGCTACTTCTGCGCCTACCAAACTTCTTATATCATCGCCAATTTTTCCTAAGCCCTTTTCTGTTCCTTCTGAACCTGTCAATAATACCAGATGGAGGATTATTCCGGCCTTTCCGATAACGGCTATAAGAAGAGCGGGGTAGTCTTTTTGCCCTACGCTCTCGGCAGATATTTCCTCGGCGTCTGGATTAATAAGTGAATCTATCTTGCCATCTGCCTTGGTTAATACTGTAGAAATAGAATAGGCTGGAACTATAGTATCTAAAACTTCTAATTTTTCGGGAGCCTTTACGGCAAATGCTTTTACATTTTCATTTTCATCGCACCTATAATAGGAAGCGGGTGGTTTAGCCCTATCTAATGAAAAAGCGTAGGAATGATCTTCTTCGTCTAATGTTATTGCGCCAAACCAGACAATGCTCCTCATCCATTTATTGTAAATATCCTTGGAGATTTCAAGCATTACCCTTTCAGGCAACCAATATGGATGAAGGTTTCTATACGTCTTAAGCCCGCTTAAAATATCGGCTTCAATTTTTCTTGCTATAAGCTTTTCAGCATCTTCAGGACGTGAAAGTTTTAAAGGCGGGACTAATTTTTCTGTGGGTTGGGCATTGGCGGTTGCGTTTTCCCAGGGCAGGTCTATGCTCGTAAATAAAAAAATCTCTGTTACGACTAATGCGATTAGTCTTATCCAGAGTTTTTTTCCGCCTGTCTGCCAGTCTACCATTTGTTCCTCGTTTTGGCTGAACTCATTTTTAATTGATTTTAAAATCTCTAACTAAGTAAGAAATAAAAAAACCACGATACATATTCGAGGTTGATTTGTGCACAATATAAATATATATAATAAATAACAAAAAGTCAACCTTAAAAATACTAACTTTTTTTTACTTTAACCTAATATCAAATTTTTCCCTACATTAAGAGAAGATGGAGTCTCACGCATAAACCGTGCTCTCTGGCAATGTGGGGGTAAGGGGTAGAAAAGAGGAAATTTTTTTAATAATTATTGAGACCAGCTACGCCAGCATAAGTAGTATTTGTGTCTCTAAATTTTTCTAATTTATAACTACTTATTTTTAAAGAGATTATGATAATTTTGATATGGTTTATGATACGGTTATAGGTCTTTAAGTTGTAGTAATAAATCGCTGAGTTTTCTCGTTCTATTCGCAATTGAGCTAGAACTATCTCTGCCTGCAATAGCTTCAGCCGCTTTCCCTATTTCTTCTCTTGACATAGGCGTCTTAACTTTAGCCGCATCTTGAAATCTTATAACCTGTATGGCTAGTTCTATGGTTGCTCGCGGATACCTTGCTCTGAACTCTTCTGAAGTAGCATTGTCTATGGCAAGTTGTATAATATCCGGACGCTCTACGCCGTTTATTCCTTCTCTATTTAGCCCATCTATGACTGATAATAACTCATAAATTATATCCTTTATTTCCTTAAATCTTTCTTCACTTAATAGCCCTGCCAACGCGGCTAAATCTCCACTTTCAAGCTTTATAAGTATCTCGGTTATCTGGTTAAAGGCGGATGCGTAATTTTTGTTTTCCTGTTCCAATAAAGTTTTTATATCAATTAGCTTTGCTTCTACAGATACTGGGTGTGGCTGGGCAGTTGAAGAAACTACTACATCTGGAATAACTTGAGAGCTTGTCATAGCCTGCCCTGCTTGTGCAGTAGCCATTGCTGGAGCTAATGCAGGCGCAGATTGTTGAGCAGGCGCTGTCTGTCCTCTTGTCTTAACCTCAGCAGCCTTAGCTATCATATTAACAACTATATCCTTATAACCTCTTAATGTGGTTATCTTGTTTTCATCAGTTGTATGTCTTAGTAAGTACTCAATAAGTATAGATAACCTTCCATTTAAACCAGTATCTGCTGCCGGAATTGATAACGCCTCAAGGATAACCAGCATAGCAGGATTTTTCTTTGCCCATTCTGCTGCTTTATGGGGACCTGTCTTTCCGTTGCTATGCCATATATTAAGATAGGCTTCTGCTAATCCTAATACCTCGGGATGGCTGGGTAAAATTGCCACCCTTCCCATCACCTCGCCGTCATTCCTCTGGACTAAAGTAACTTTATATACATCAGGCATCGTTATTACAATTCTATTTTCGCCGACTAATCTGATACTGCTCTTATCTGAACGCGTAACGATAGTCTCTCCGTTTTCTTCGCTAAGGGAAATCCCTATAGCCTGCCTTGCCTCTTGCGGCAGGGCTTTAACCGCCCGAACATACGTAGCAAGTCTTTCAAATTCTTCTTGTGCCACTTCATACTTAATATATTTACTGAAAACTCTCGGAAGATGCTGTTCGAATAGGTCTGCCTTTCTTTCAAGCGCACCCTCTGTATCCAGCATTTTTTGCGCTGCGCTGTTTTCAAGACCTGCCTTCGCCTCTTCAGGCATAATGTTCTCATTGTAGAATAAGGCGAATTGACCCATCATAAAGGCGAGATTAGCCCATACAAAAGCCATCTCTATCTGCTCTAAATTAACCGCGGCAGTTGCCGAACCAAGGAGCATACCGCCTGTCATAAGGAAGATAAACTTTTTCCATAGAGGCGTTGCAGTTATATCCGGGCGCATAAGTTTAACTATAAAATAGGCTATCATTGTAAGCGCCATTGTTACTCCGCTTATATATAACCTTGCGGCTATTTCAGGTATGCCTGAGGCAGCCGCTGTGGCTGGTAAAATTGTCTCAAGGCCCACTATTCCAATTGCAATCATAAATTGAACACCTACCCTGGCTAATACAGGAACCCTTTTGTTGGTTATATAGATATTGGTGTTTGATAGGGCGGTAAATACCTTTTCTAAGGTCACAGACAATTGATAGGAAAGCGCAAATGAGTATATTATAGAAGGAAGCCACGTTAGACCAAATAACATAACGCCTGAAATAGTACCGACTGAAGTAATGGCTATTGTAACAATCATAGGCGATATTGCTTTGAATACTCTTATAAATCTATACTTAAATGGCTCTTGATAGCCCTTGGACTGTCCTGTAGTAACTAAGCTAACAGCATTCTTAACCACAGGCTCTATTACTTCTTCAAATAGAGGTAATGGTTGTGGTGCGGCTGCGGCTGGTTGTGGTATTTGTTCCTGCCCGCTAAGTTTTGCAAAATGCTCTGGTTTTAAGTTTAACTGCCGTAAGGCCTCATTGAATAGGTTGGGTTGTTTTGCCTGCATCTCTGCGAATCTTGTAAGGTATCTCTGTAACCTGATGTAATTCCTTGAACCCTCTCTTAACTGCATATCCAATAGCGGCTCTGCCCATCTGGCAAGCCTGGTTACCTCATTCTTAAACCTTTCTCTAATTTTATCTTCAATCTTATCCTTACTTAAACGTATAGTAGAACTGTTAACAGGCATTGCATAATCTCTAAGGAGTTTAGCCTTTTCTATTATTGTCTGGGGGATATACCTTAATAGATAACCTTTGACAGGCAGATTATTTTTCTTTAGCACCTCTTCTCTCTTTAGCAATTCTTCTCTTTTTAGCTCGGCTGTAGCGACCGACTGAGGCGTTTCAGGCGCTGCTTCGAACATTTCCCGTGATTGCGCTGGTATGTCCTCAGCCAATTGCTCTGACATAACTGGTTGTGGTGCGGCTGCGGCTGATATGCCTTCAGATCCTGGGGTTAGCGTACTATTAATCACTTCTGCAACTGTAGCAATATAATTCTCTAACGCCTGCTTTATCGCCTCATATTCTGGCAGTACGTCAATAGGAATCTGTCCGTCTTTCTGTAATCTATCCCATATATTATATATATTAATTATAAGCCCTCTTGTAGGTACTTGGTCTATTGATGTAATGGGTGCTATTATGCCATATAGTGCCATATTTTCTATTCTGTCAAAGATAATCGTGCTCCGATTGCTGGTAACATCTATAAAATAATCTCCATCTGCTAAACTAATTTGTGTAACAAAATGGGTAGCCCCGCTCTTTAAAACAGTTATTACTGTCCTTGCAGCTGCCTCATTTCCAATTAGTCTTCTAATAGCCTCGGTTACCGCATAAGAAGATTGAAGGCATAACCCCTCAAAGTTCTGAGCATTACGCGCATCCTCTCTTGCAGATTTTAGGGCTTGACGAGCGCTTTCAGATAATCCGGGAATGCTATTTACTATTTCGCTATCAATTGCGCTTAATAACGAGTAAATTCTATCTTTATTTCGACGTAAAACCTCTGCCAGCGATTCGGCTGTAGCAG
>CAZDNS010000094.1:0-5770 GCA_964506845.1 uncultured Planctomycetia bacterium
GGAGGTAGAAAATAAAAGCTATTTTAAATTCTCCGAAGGAAAAATAGTTTCTTGACAGCCATAAAAAGTAAAAAACATAGGAGGATAAATTATGATAACTGAAATTGGAATTGTAGCAGGTGAGATATGGCATTACCTGGACGAGCATGGCGAAAGCACATTATCCAGCATGCTTAAGGGCATAGACAAGGAAAAGGATATAATGTTGATGAGCCTTGGCTGGCTTGGAAGAGAGGGCCATGTTCTTTTAAAAAAGGAAGGTTCGGATTACAGCGTATCTCTAAGGAAACAATAATTTTTACCCCATTAGAAATCCCATGGCGTGGGCCGCCATTTCTAACGGGGCTTACAGGCTTTAGCCTAATCTTGAAAAGTTATAATTTCATTCCAACGCGGTGGCCAATTAAACAGTTATTTTATTATTGGACAAAAGGTTTCAGAATTTAATTCCCCAGATTCAGCATTTTGAATCGAGATTATACGAAACACTTCTTAGAATGATTCTCGCATTTAAAAATTTACTCGTACCTTTTTAATCCCTCGCAGAAATCCACGGGCTTTGGTTCGACTTCGTCCCTCGACGCGTTTCACTTGCTCGGGATAATCCTGAGCAAAGTCGAAGGACTCACCATCCCGCCTCGGCACCGACTGCCATGCGTTCTATTGCCTCGGCACGAGGCGAGCCAAGTCGCGAGGGATAGGCCGAGGAGCTCCACTTATATCCTATTAAATTATTGAATCTAAAACTACCAGATCTAAATAAAAGGAGTCATAGAGATGTATTATATACTGGTATTTGTAACGACCTCTAGTCTGAAGGAGGCAAATCTTATAGCGAACCATCTTGTTGAGAAAAGGCTTGCAGCGTGCGTCAATATTATCTCAAATATCAATTCTATTTTTAGATGGAAGGGAAAACTGGACAGGGCGAAGGAGCATCTCTTAATTATAAAATCCAGAAAGGTTTTGCTTAATAGACTGATAAGGTCGGTAAAGAAACTTCATAGTTATGAGGTTCCGGAGGTTATAGCCATACCGCTTATAGGCGGAAATAGTGAATTCTTAAACTGGATTAAAAAATCAGTTAAACCTAAATGACGCGATTCAAATCAGAGATAAAAATTATCCTATAAAATATCCGATGGTTAGGGAGATTAGCGTTATCGCCCCCAGTGCGTAGAGAAACGAGCGGCTTCAGGTGGTGTGTGTAATGAATGCTAAAGACAGAGACAATAAGCTAAAAATTCTTGAAAAAAGGCTGGATGCTTTTTACAGACTCCTTGAACAATGTGAACTCTGTCCCAGGAGATGCCGAGTAAACCGCCTGCAGGGAAATAGGGGATTCTGTAAATTTGCAAAAGAACTTTATATCTTTAGTTTCGGTCCCCATTTCGGGGAAGAGGAAGTGCTTGTGGGTAGATATGGTTCTGGAACCATTTTCTTTAGCGGGTGTAACTTAGGTTGCGTATACTGTCAGAATTATACTATGAGTCACTTGGGCGAGGGTTATAAGGTTACCGAAAGAGAACTTTCCGACATCATACTTTCCCTTGAGGATAAGAAATGTCATAATATAAATTTAGTTACTCCAACCCATTTTACTCCACAGATAATGCGGGCGATATGGTATGCGCTAAAGAAGGGATTAGATATCCCGATTGTTTATAATTGCGGCGGCTATGAATTAGCGTCTACAATACAGATGCTTGACGGCATTGTAGATATTTATATGCCTGACATAAAATACTGGGATAGCGCTGTATCTGAAAAATTATCAGGTGCCGGGAATTACAGATTAATGGTAGAAGCCGCTCTAAAGGAGATGCAGGCTCAGGTAGGGGATTTGTTAATAGATGAGGAAAATATTGCCTATAGGGGTCTTTTGATAAGACATCTGGTTTTGCCAAATAACATGAGCGGCTCTAAGGGGGTTTTCGAATTTATCTCCACCCAGATTTCAAAGGAGTCGTTTATAAATATAATGGATCAGTATAGGCCTTGTTTTAGGGCTCTGGAATATTCAGAAATTTCACGGCCGCTGAGGACTGATGAGTATAAAAACGCAAAAGAAGCTGCCAGTTCATTTGGTTTACACAGGGGATTTAGTGTATAAAAGACTACCCTTGATATTTATAATTCTTGTTGCTATAATTAATGGCATAGTTTTATGCTCAGGGGAGGAAAAGATAATAGAATTACCCGAGGTTAAGTTTAATAGCAAGGTTTCTGTAGAAAGGGCTATAGGTTTAAGAAGGTCGGTAAGAGAATTTGAGGAAAAAGACCTGACTCTCCAACAGATTGGGAACCTCTTATGGGCTGCCTCAGGGATTACTGACAAACACTTAAGGCTACGAAGTACTCCGTCGGCAGGCGCACTTTATCCGTTAGAGGTATATATTGTTAAGAAAAACGGGCTTTTTCATTATGAACCCTATACCCATAGCCTAAGGTGCCTAAAAGAAGAAGACCTTAGGCGCCTGCTTTGCGAGGCAGCACTTGAGCAAGTCTTTATCCTTGAGGCGCCACTTTCAATACTTATTGCATGTGATTATAAGCGCACCACAACCAGATATGGCTTGCGAGGTATGCGATATGTTCATATGGAGGCAGGTCATATGGCGCAGAATATCTCTTTGGAAGCTGTATCAATGGGGCTTGGCTCAGTTTGCATAGGTGCATTCACAGATGAGATATTGAGAGATATTTTGGGAACAGGCGAAGAGGTTTTATATATAATTCCAGCGGGTTATCCGGAGAAATAAGACATTTGAATACAAATGGTATTTAAGAAGACCCTCGCATTTAAATTTGTAAGTTTTACCACCTTTGTCATCGCTATTATCGCCGTCTCTTTCAGCTGGCATCTGATAAGAAAAGAACGCATACTTTTAAAAGAGGAGTTATTAAAAAGAGGTATTTCCATAACAAAGACAATCGCGAACAACTGCCAGTATGGAGTTTATAGCGAAAACTACGAAATCCTTAATAATTTTATAATCAATGCAATGCTGGAAAAGGACATAGTTTACGCCTTTATAGCAAATAAGGATGGTTTAATACTCGCCCATAGTGACCCTATAAAGGTAGGTTCCACATTTAATTTTGAAAAGGGAATAGGGGATGTTAAGATTAAGAAAACAACCTGGGCGCAAGACCAGAGTGTTTATGATATAGTTATGCTCATAAAGTTTGATACGGGAAAACTAAAATCCTCCACAGGCATAAGCGGATTCTCAGTGCAGGACCTATTAGAAAGGGGAATAAGGGTTAAGGATGAAATTGTGGGATTTGTGAATGTGGGGATTTCCGATACGCACTTAGAGGAAGGTTTTGTAAAGATGAAACAAAGCATTATTATATACACTCTTATCATATTAGGCATAGGGATTATTTTGAGCATAATGTTTGCAAACAAGATTGTAAGCCCTGTAAAGGAGTTATCCAGGGTAGCCTCTGCCATTGCAGGCGGAGACCTACAACAACGGGTTTCCTATTTTTCTGACGATGAGATAGGCGACCTGTCCAGCGTCTTCAATAAAATGAGCGAGGATTTAAAGACCTCCAGGGAAGAAATAGAAAATTATAGCAAGAACCTGGAACAAATGGTAGAGGAGAGGACGCAAAAACTTGAGAGGGCAAATGAGGAACTGGAAGAAACCAAAGAGCTGTATAGAAAACTTTCGGTCGTAGATGGGCTTACAGGTATATATAATCGCCGATATTTTGATGAGGTTTTATCCAAGGAGTTCGAGAGGGTAAAGAGGTATTCCAGGCCAATATCGCTTTTGATGATAGACCTCGACCATTTTAAGAAATTTAACGATACCTATGGCCATCCCGCAGGAGACTATATTTTAAAGGAACTTGCCAGATTGCTTTCAAAATTCGTCAGGACGGTGGATCTCGTTTCCAGATATGGCGGCGAGGAATTTTTAATAATTCTCTTTGAGACAGAAAAGAAAGATGCAATAAGATCCGCAGAAAGGCTTGTGAAGCTCGTTGACCAGAAGAGATTTCCCTCTTTTCAAGATTTGCCAGACTTGCACCTTACTATAAGTGTAGGCTTAGCGACATATCCGGAGGATGCAAAGACAAAAGAAGACCTTATTAAAAAAGCGGATGAGGCATTATATCAGGCAAAAATTCTAGGCAGGAACCGCTTTTATTTTTTTATGAAGGAACAAATAATTTAATCCGATGGGAAAGATTCTTTTAATAAGCAAAGAAGCATCGCTTGCTAATTTAGTAAATGAGTTATTTGCCAAGGAAGGTCATGTTATAAAATCCATTAGTCTCTCCAGGGATATTATGGATGAATTTACCGGGGATAGCTCTGACATCCTCTTGGTAGATATGGAACTCCAAGAGACTGATATATTAAATCTTATGACTGAAGTTAGAGAAACTAAAGATAGTCCAACGTTAATTCTTATAGCAGAGTCTTGTTCCGACAAAATTGCAGATAAAGCCCTAAAGTTAGGCGCATTTGATTACCTAACAAAGCCGATTGAAAAAGAAAAACTCTATTTCTGTATCAAAAACGCTTTGCAATTAAAACGTATCCACAAGGATAATCTAAGTCAGATTGAAAAATTAAAAGAAAGCGCGCTAAGCCTAGAGATTATGCTGCGCGAGAAGGAAAAGGTGCTCTTTATCATAAATAGTATAAGCAGAGAAATTTCAAAAAGTCTTGATTTAGACGATATCGTAAAAGCCATAGTCGACAATATCTACACCGCCCTTGATATAGAGATATGCTCGATATTGCTTCTGGATGAGTCCGGCAGTCTTTATATAAAATATGCGGTGGGGCTTGCTCAAGAGGTTATCTCTTCTACTAAAATAGCAAGGGGCGAAGGCATCTCTGGCTGGGTTATTGAGCAAAGAAGGGCGGTCTTTGTGGATGACATAGAGCGTGACGGCAGATTTGCCAAGAAGAGCGATGAACGCTATTATACAAAGTCTTTTATAAGCGTGCCGCTCTATACCAAATCAGGGCCCATAGGAGTTTTAAATATAAATAATAAGCGCTCCAGAAAAAGATTTTCGATAGAGGATTTCAGGCTTCTTGAGGAGGTTGCGATAGAGGCATCTATGGCTATAGAAAAGGCAAAACTATACAAAAGCCTGCAGGAACTTTATATAACTGCCGTGAAGTCCCTGGTTTATGCAATAGATATGCGCGACCATTATACCCACAGCCATTCAGAGCAGGTGGCAAAATATACTGTTGCAATTGCCAAGGAACTAAACCTTAAAGACCCTGAGGTTAGGATGATAGAGCAAGCTGCTCAGCTTCATGACATAGGAAAAATAGGCATAAAGGATATGATATTAAACAAACCAGGCCCTCTTACAAAAGAAGAGTTTGAAGAAATGAAGTTACACTCCACGAAAGGGGCAGAGATCATTGAACCCCTGGAGTTTCTTCAGGATGTAGCAAAGATTGTAAGGCAAATCCACGAAAGGTATGACGGGAAGGGTTATCCAGACGGGATAAAGGGAGAGGATATAACAATCGGCGCACGCATCATTGCCGTTAGCGATACCTTTGATACGATGTGTTCCGAAAGAATTTATAGAAAGAAGAAACGCACCTGTGACGAGGCTATCCTGGAACTAAAGAGAAACAGCGGAACGCAGTTTGATCCTAAGGTTGTAGATGCCTTTTTCAGGATAATTAAAAATCCTAAATTTTAGGGGCGATAGTTCAGCTGGGAGAACGCTACATTCGCATTGTAGAGGTCGCGGGTTCAAATCCCGCTCGCTC
>CAZDNS010000095.1:0-5761 GCA_964506845.1 uncultured Planctomycetia bacterium
ACCCCGCAAGACAGGCCAAATTCTCGTCGAATTTGGCCGAGCGGCCCCTCGCTATACCTAAAGGTAGGCTTCGCACTCGCTCGTGGCGGATTTTTCTATTGAAAAATCCGGGATAATAATTATTCTATAGGCTGGCCTGCTGCGTTATTAAGCCTTATTACGCCTGATTGGTCTACGAAGAACGTTCTGACGCCTGTTACATTGGCAGTTACCGGCATAGCAGTAAAGCTGTAGGTATTCTGGGCACCCAGATAAGCGTATCTGTAGCCCTGAACACCTCTTCTTGCTGCAGCATTGAATCTATTGTCTATATATGGCGGGTTTGCACCAGTAAGCTGAAATATATTAAAAGGATATCTTGGTGGTGTTTGCGCTGTCCTAAAGCTCTCACTGGCAGTACTAAGAGTCCTCAGGTTTGCTATGGCAGCAGCTTCATTTGCGCTGATTCTTGAGCGCATCAGGTTCGGTATAGCTATAGCAGCCAATAAAGAGATAATTGCGATTACTATCATAAGCTCTACCAAGGTAAAACCTTTATGATTTAGCCTTTTCATCTTATCTCACCTCCTCTCAGTGTAAATTTTTAAGATATATATAATCCCTAATTAAAGTATAGCATATAGAAAAGAGGATATCAAACCAGTGGATGAAATTTTAAGCTTTAGCGATCAGGCGGTCAAAAAGCGTAAAAGGCAGGATTATTGTGCTCAAAATTATGCATATAAAGGCAAATAAATCTCCGTATTTTGTATAAAAGGTATTTGACCTTAAAAGCCCTGCCTCGGCTATACTAAAACCAGTCACATCTATACTTCTTCCAGAACCGTCTCTTACCTTTTCATATACCCTGCCTTTTTCGTCAATAAAACAGGAAAGCCCTGTATTTGCGCATCTTACGACAAAAACCCTGTTTTCTATCGCCCTGAATACCGACGCCTGACTATGCTGAAATGGGGCAGAGGAATTCTTATACCAGGCATCATTTGTAATATTTAACATAAGATTTGCACCCTTTTTGACAAAATTTCTTGTAATGCCCTCAAAGATGTCCTCAAAACATATTAAAGTGCCTATACCCGCATCCCCAACATTTAAAATCATATATTCCTTTCCCTTTTTTAAGTCCCCTATATCGACAAAATTTCTTATAAAGCCGAGCCATTTCTCAAGCGGCACAAACTCTCCAAAAGGCACCAGATACAGCTTGTTATACCTCTCAAAATCTCGAGCCTCATTTTTAATAAGGATTGCGCTATTAAATAGTTTCCCGTGATTCTCAAAATCATAGCCAAAGCTTCCTATAAGAAGCGGTGTTTTTGTATCCCTTGATAACCCTGTTATCCTCTCAAAGATATCTGGTTCTAATTCAAAATAGCCAGGCACAGAGGTCTCAGGCCACACTATAAGGTCCGGCTTTTTTCGGCCTGCCTCCCTTGTCAACTCCTCGTATCTTTTAAGGATAAACTCTCTCTCTGCCTCATCCCACTTCATATCCTGCGGAATATTACCCTGAATAACCGCTATCCTAATCCTGGGATAGTTCTTAGTCTCGTTTAGCCTGTAAATTCCGTATGAAAATGAAGCTGCCAGAATAAAAAATACGATTACTACCTCTATTATCCTCTTCGACAGCCCCTCTTCTACTACAAGATAGGCTAATACGTTAACGAGCATAACGAGATAAGACACCCCATATGCGCCCGTTATATCCGCTATCTGTATCAAGGGCAGGTTTAATGTCTGAGAATACCCTAAAAGCGCCCAGCCAAAACCGCTAAAAAGATGTGAGCGTATATACTCCAGAGTAACCCATAGCGCCGGTGCTAAAAATAAAAAAACAATCTTTGACGCCTCCGATACTTTCTTTATCACTATCCCGAACGCTCCAAAATATAGCGCCAGATATAAAACCAATAACACAAGCCCAATTAACGTTACATGAACAATCCAGTATATCGTTACAAGATAAAAAATTACCCCGCCTAAATACCAAAATAAAAATGCTTTTTTCAGCGAACAACCCCTTGTCGCCAAAAATAATGGCGCAAGAGAAAACCATGCCAGAAACGAAAGATTAAAATTCGGGAAGGAAAGCGAAAGCAAAACGCCTGAAAGGATAGCTGCAAGAATAGGTTTGAGCATTAATTGTAACTTAGCGCTTAAGTTAAGTTATGGTGATAAGAACCGAATTTATAAGGTTTAATTTTCAGATAATTTACCAGTTCTTAAATAGGCCCTTGAATATACCTCTTTCCTGTGGCCTATCTTTAGAATTAGTATATTTTCTTTATCAATTTTATAAATAATTCTATAATCTCCCACGCGAAATTTCCTGTAACCCTTTAAACTTCTCCTTAAGGGTTCGCCAAATTTCAGCGGCTCATTTAATAACCTATGTTCAATGGCGTTACGGATTCTCTGTCTTATGTTCTCAGGAATTCTCGGAAGGTCTTCTTTGGGTATGTCCGGATGGTAATATAAAGTATAAGGCATTACTTCCAGGCATCCTTATGAGAGAGCGCCTTTTTATAGGAAAATGTTTTTTCTCTTTGTTCTGCTGCCTTCTGGAAGTAAAGGTCTTCGTGGATTTCGAGAGATTCTTTTATAAGGTCTCTTGCCAGCGAAGATAAAGACAGGCCTGCCTTATGGGCTGCATTAACTAACGCACCATAAAGGGGTGGTTCAAGCACAACGTTTAAGCGGGGATTCTTCGTAGCCATCATATCACCTCCATACAAAGTGTATCACTTATGATGAACTCTGTCAAGTTAATTCGAAAAGGAAAATTTCTGAAAGATGAAAAAAAAGACACCCCGAAAAATTTTCCCTTGCCTTCAGGCAGGTCGGTTTTTCTTGCCCCCAGCGCTAAAAACCGTAAGGTTTTTGCGGGGGTTGTTTCGGTAAAATTGGGGCCTGCGCAACTTGTTCCCTAATTGGACTTCGTCCCTCGCTATGCTCGGGATGCCTACGGCAACAGTGCTCGACCTGTTAATCGATTTTTACTCACAAAAAACCTAAAATTTTTAAGGGGAATTTAAAAATAAATCAGTTTTTGTTAGAAATTCGTTTTTTCTTAATTTCTTCTAACTCTTTAACAACTTTTTCTGTCGTGGAAATTAAAGGAATTTTAAAATTTCTATTCCTGTCCCATTCCCCATAAATAGACACAGCATAAAGTTTGTTTGTCACTTTTTCTACATAAAAGATTTTTTTAATATGAGTCCAATATTTCTTATCTAACTCCAAACCTTCGTAGGAGGTAATAGCTTCAAAATAATAATACTCTGCTGAAGGAGATAACGACCTAAAACCCGGTTCTATCTCAGGATCACCAGGAACAATAAAAGATATAGAACCGAAACCGCCTAAATTCTTATCGAACCACTCCAAACCATGCATATTTTTTTTATCTATATCTGTAGTTATATAATATTCTGTAGAAATATGAGCGGCAGGTATTTTGCCTTTATTATTCAAAACAATTCGATTTCCATAGAATGTGTCATTTTTCTCGACAGATCGTATAGGACTTTCTATATCAGCTGATACATATGGTCTTGTGTTGAGATCGGTTGAAGTTCTATTTACTACTATGCTCCAGGTCATCATGCCAATATTTACTCCTAAAGACAATATTGCAATAAAAGCAATTATCGGATGGGAAAATTTTATAAAAAATTGGCATCTTAGCCACCACCAATATCTTAGTTTATTGTTATATATAGATTCTGCCTTTGCCCAATCTCTGTTAGGATTATCTTCAAGACCATTTTCTTTAGCTTTAAGATAAATGGCATTAGCTATTCGTTGAATTTCTTCTTTTATATTATTGTTTTTTGTATTCATGCCGTTTTCTAATTATAGGGTCACAATACTTAATTATGTTTTTACGTGTTACTGTTACCGGTTACTTGTTACTGATTACCTTTTTACTTCCCGCAGCACTTTTTGAACTTCTTCCCGCTTCCGCAGACAGAAGGAGTTTTTTTATATATCCTTTCCTAACTCCGGAAATTCCTTTTTAATCTTGTTTATTACAAAATTCACAAATTTTTTAGCCTCTCCAAAAACTTCCTTACATTCTGTCTCGCTGGTAACGCTTGCGCGGTCATAAAAGGCATCTGCCCTTTTGCCTCTGGCGTCATTAAATAGAATTAATGTGTCTCTAAAAGAACTATCGAGGGCATTTCTAAGCCCCTCCCATACCATATAATGGTAATTTGTCTTTGGGGCTTTATAGCCCAGACAGCACAAAAGCGCCTCGCCCGCTGCCAAGGCCGCCTGATAGGCCGATATGAACCTGAGGTCTAATGAAATTGTAGTTTGGGAAGCATCCTTAAGGCATCTCTCGGCTACGCAAAAAAGGTCTTTAATCTCCTGCGGGCTCGTCTTATGCCTTTGGAGTTTTCCGAACTTGTATAAATCTTCTAAACTCATCTTCGTTTCCTTTTAAGAAAATCTTTTTTCTTTTGACGAGAGCTGATACGAAATGATTCTTTTGCTTCAATTTCTCTAAAAATTCCTTTCTGCTATAAACGATGCTGTTTATTTCTCTCTTTATTTCTGATTGGTAATCATATAATACTGTCTTTATATCTTTTGGCTTTACATTTCCTATGATTATAATATCAATGTCACTCATAATATTTTCTTTTCCCTCGGCAAAAGAGCCATATATAAAACAAAAATCCATATCTTCAAACCGGTCTAAAGCAGATTTTAATATACTTTCAATTCCTATTGTTTTTCTAACTATGTTTTTAATTTCGTTATAAAGCGGATATTTTTTGTTCAGTTTGTAGAGTTTTATCTTTCCTATAAATCTACTTAAGAATAAACCATCTGATTCCAATTTAATAATCTCCCTGCGGACGTTTCCCGCTGAATAACCGGTCAATTTTTCAATCTGCCTTAAATAATATTCTTCTTCGGTAGCATTAAAAAAGAGCTTCAGAATAGAAGCCCTTGTTTTAGATTTTATGGTTTTGATTGCGGATACTATCATTGTAGTCCTTTTTGACTACAATTGTAGTCATTTTGGGGTTATCTGTCAACTGTTTTCGTTATAACTTTCATCCTTTATTTCCCGCAGCACTTTTTGAATTTTTTCCCGCTTTGGCACGGGCAGGGGTCGTTTCTTCCGACCTTCTGGGACTCTCTCTGGTAGGTTGTAACCTTGGGAGCCTGGGGCTGTGTGGGTAGGGCATCTTCGCTGTATGAGTCTGGATAGGCTGGCTGGCTTGGTCTGGTTGGTTGGCTAAATTCAGGATGCGAGAACTCCTGCGGCAAGGCTTCAAAAACGCCCTGGATTTTTTCCTCGATAAACGGCCTTACCTTCAGGATATATTCAAGCGCCTCCTCCTTTATCCTGTAGGTCATATCATCAAACATATCAAATCCCTCATGCTGATATTCTACAAGAGGGTCTTTCTGGCCGTAGGCGCGCAGACCTATACCCTCTCTTAATATATCCATAGAATACAAGTGGTCCTTCCATTTTGAGTCTATCGTCTGGAGGAGGATTATTCTTTCTAACTCACGCATAAGTTCAGAGCCTACGGATTCCTCTTTCTTGTTATAGGTATCCTTAAGTGTATTAATTATGTCCTCTCTTAATTTATTTCTATCTATATTTATCTCTTCCTTACTTATAACATCCCTTGGCAGGAGAAACTTTGAACTTAAGAAATTAACTAAGCCCTCTAAATCCCATTCAGTCTCTCTCAATTCCTCATTTGCATAAATACCTAACGCCTCATCC
>CAZDNS010000096.1:0-755 GCA_964506845.1 uncultured Planctomycetia bacterium
AAATCGCCTAGCCCGTATGGGAGGCGATTTCTGGGACTTTAACCCCGGTAATCCTCCCGGATTCCTCGGGGCCGAACCACCATTCACCCATGGCCATAGGCCATGGTCCTCTGGCAATGGTATAGAAGATGTTTCAGTAAACTCCCTGCTCGCATTCCCTAAACTTCCTTATTCTTATTATGCCGAATATAAAAACTGTTTCTATGATACTTCGGCATCCCGAAGTTATACTAAAGAAGTATCTACATTCGGGATACTTAGATATCAACCCTTCCGGACAATGTTCAGCCTACAAAATTCAACCGCGTAGGTTGAAAAACGAAGAAGATTTACTTGATAATTATATTTAATGTAATATTAAATATAACGTTCACTTGACAATTTGATATAATAATGATATACTTTTCGCGGAGGTGAAAAAGAGATGATTACCGTAAAGGAGAACACCACATTAGTGGGGGTATCAGAACTAAGGACCAACCTTGATAAGGTGCTTGAGGCTATCAGCAAATCCAAGGTGCTTTTGGAGAGGAGAAATAAACCCCTTGCGGTTATTGTGCCTGTTGAAAAATACAACCATATGGAAGAACTGATAGAATTAATCGAGGATACGGGCTTGGGCTATCTGGCGAAAGAAAGAGCCTTAAAAAGTAAGCCCAGCGATTACATTGAATTACGCACGGCTGAAAGAAAGATTAAGGTTAAAAAGTGAAGCTCCACGGCTTGACAGCCGTGCCTGCACGCCGAAGTGCGTT
>CAZDNS010000096.1:786-5544 GCA_964506845.1 uncultured Planctomycetia bacterium
GCTTCGGCGAAACCCGCCGAAGCATATCCGCCACAAAGCATTGGCGGATGGCTTTCTGCGAAGGCGGGTAAATGCTTATCTGGAAGATAAGAATACATAGGTTAGTTCTTTCAGAAGATTTTAAATCAATAAACCCCTATGACCAGAGGATGATTCTCAGGGATATCCGAAAGAAGCTAAGCCTTGAGCCAAAAAGTTATGGTAAGCCGTTATCAGGAGAACTAAAGGGCTATTGGAGGCTAAGGGTTAAGGATTACAGGGTAATTTACAAGATAAGGGAAGATATTATTGAAGTTCTGGTTATAAAGGTTGGGCTCAGAAGGGATGAAGAGGTATATAAAAAACTCTTTTACCGGCTTAAGAAATTACAGGGCTAGGCGAAATTAGGCATAAGTTTTCCCGCCAATAGTCACCCATCACTCTAATTTTTAACTTGACATAGATAGGACATATGGTATATTTGTTTATGAAAATAATTTAGGACATATGTCCTAAGTGAAGCTCCACGACTTAACAACCGTGTTATCTTCACATTCTTCTCATGCCTGAGGCAGATCCGCCTATGGCGGAGGCGAAACCCGCCGAAGCATCCGCCAAGATTCGTAGCGGACCCTTTTCGCATTCATCCATCCCGAAGACTCGGGATGGCTTTCTGCGAAGGCGGGTAAAAAAGTTTAAAAAAATTCTTGACAATTTTTCGCGACTGTGTTATTTATTAAACTTAATTAAATCAGGCTATTACATCATAGATAGCTCAAATCTGGCAAAGAAGGGGGGATGAAAAAAATGCCACTGGTTATCGAAAACTGATGTTTAGCTATATACACACGAAAGAATTGGAAACTATAGTTTAATATTTTAAACTATAGTCCGTTTAAATATACAACAAGAGTTATAACAGTCGATTAACTAAGGAGGAATTAAATGAGGTTATTTACGGTTCTTTGCATAGCAGCATTAGCAGTGGCGCTTGCAATGCCCGTTTATGCTGAGGTGCAGAACGTAAAGGTAGGAGGCGATATTTTAATCCGCGGAATTCATCGCGATGACTATGATTTAATAAAAGACAACAGAGATGATAACGAGCTTAACGCCGGTCTTTCGCAGGATAGCTCCAGCCTTTACAACACCGTCACAAGAGTAAATGTAAATGCCGATCTTACTGACAATGTAGCAACCGCAGTAAGGTTGGTAAATGAGCGTGACTGGGACATGGATGCAGCAGCTGCCAACGATATTGACATTGATATCGCAAGCGTTACCCTGAAGGAGCTGGTATATTCTCCTTTGACATTAACGCTTGGAAGGCAGGAGATAAAGTGGGGCAATGGTTTGGTTATAGCGGATGTAAACAGGCCAAACTATTCACCGCCAATAAGAGGTACAATTAATAGCGCAACAAACACAGCAGCTAATACAGCTGGCTGGACAGGTCCGAATGGAACGCTCACAGCCGGTTATGGCGACCTTACCTTAAGAAAGGCATTTGATGCCATAAGGGCTACCCTTGATTATGACAAGTGGTCAATAGACGGTGTGATAATCAAGATAAATGAAACCGGTGCAGCAAGTAACGATAATGACCTGTATGGTGTAAATTTAGGCTACAAGTTTGACAACAAGTATAATGCGGGCGTGGAAGGCTACATTACCTATAACAGAGACGAGGCATTTGCTCGCGCCATCACCAGCACCGAGACTACAAACGATACCTTAAGGACATATGAACAGAGCGAACTTTATGTCCTTGGTATAAGAGGAACCCTTGACCCAATTGAAAACCTTAATCTCAACAGCGAATTAGCGTATCAATTCGGCGAGATAAGGGATGAGGCAATAGGCGCAGGCGAAGGTGAGGCAACCATAGGCAGTGAAACCAGAAATCGCGATAGAAAAGCCTGGGCATTTGATTTAGCAGGTTCCTATAATTGGGCAAATGCAAAATGGACACCAAAACTTGGTCTTTCCTATACCTATCGTTCAGGTGAAGAGTCTTCAAACAGTGGCGACTATGAACTATGGGAACCAGGCTTTACAGACCAGGTTCGCGGAGAAATCGCAAAGGTTGTGCTCAATGGTCCAAACGCAGGCAATACTTCCAACTGCCAGATAATCGGCGTTAATGGAACCATAAAGCCTATAGAGAAACTACTTGTAGCGCTTGATTATTATCATTCATGGTTAGCCGAAGAACTAGCAACACAAACACCTTCAAAGTCAATACCGCCTACCACCAGAAGAAATTCGGATGACGAACTAGCCGATGAAGTAGACCTAAACCTCACATATACTTATACAGAAGATGTTTCATTCGGTCTGCTTGGTGCATTTTTCTGGCCAGGAAATAGCTTTGGAGATGGTCGTGATGATGCTGCATTTGAGACAGTTGGTTCTGTAAAAGTAACATTCTAAGCTAATTACTTAGGAAACAAAACCCCCGGGGTTAACAAAAAGCCCGGGGGTTTTTTATTGCTTGAAAAAAAATAATAATTTGAATAAAATAGATGAGGGGTCGGAAATACCCCGATCCCTCAAATAGATAGCAAATGTCTGATAAACCTTTATATATCGCCTTTATCTGGCATATGCACCAGCCTTATTATAAGGATCCCTTTAGCGGAGAATTCTCCCTTCCCTGGGTAAGGCTCCACGCTATAAAGGATTATCTGGATATGGTAGAAATCCTTTCCGAATTTCCGAACATACACCAGACCTTTAACCTTGTCCCTTCCCTGATAGAACAGCTGAACGAATACGCAGAATATGGGCTTGACACAAAAGACCGATTTCTTGCACTGTCTAAAAAACCCACCTCAAGCCTTACAGACGATGAGCAGGAATTTATTCTTGATAATTTTTTTATGGCAAACTGGGAGCATATGGTAAGGCCCTATCCGCGCTATTATGACCTTTTTAAAAAAAGAGAAACATCTGAGAATGGTTTCAGATTTGAGGGACCCGTGAGGCGCTTTAGTAATCAGGAGTATCTGGACCTTCAGGTCTTATTTAACCTGGCGTGGTTTGACATATCCGTTAGAGAAAAAGACCCTCTCCTAAAGGACATGGTAAAAAAAGGCGCTTATTTCACTGAAGAAGAAAAACAGCTCTTGCTTAAGAAGCAAATCGATATTATTAAAAGTATAATCCCAGCATACAAGAAATTTCAGGACTTAGGCCAGATAGAGATTTCGATAAGCCCGTATTTTCATCCCATTCTGCCCCTTTTGTGCGACTCTAATATAGCCAAGGCATCGTATAACCAGGTAAAACTCCCAAGCCTTCATTTTAATTTCCCAGAGGATGCGAAGTGGCATATAGAAAACGCAGTTAAGATATACGAAAAATATTTTTCTAAAAAACCGCGGGGGATGTGGCCTTCAGAAGGCTCTGTAAGTGAGGATATTTTACCCTTGCTTATAGAACAAAAAATAGAATGGATTGCAAGCGATGAAGAGATTTTGTTTAAATCAATTTCGAAACCAAGGTTAAACAGGCTTCTCTTTAAACCCTATAGCCTAAAACGAAAAGATGGTTCTGTAAATATTTTATTCAGAGATAAAACCCTCTCTGACTCAATAGGCTTTGTATACTCCCATTGGCAGGTTACCCAGGCAGTGGATGATTTTTTAAGGAGACTCCATATAATAAAAAACGAACTCGGCCAGAGGGAAGGCGCTTTTCTTGTTCCCGTGATTCTTGACGGTGAGAATGCCTGGGAATATTACCCCAACGACGGAAGAGATTTTCTGCACGCTTTATATAAAAGGTTGTCAAAGGAAGATAGCTTTAAGCTTACTACAGTAAGCGAATTTCTGAAGATGTATCCTCCCCAGGAAGAGCTAAATAAACTATTTCCCGGCTCGTGGATAAATGCGAATTTTAATATATGGATAGGTCACCAGGAGAAGAATAAGGCATGGGATTACCTTTACAATACAAGAGACTTTCTGGTAAAATTTGAGGCAAAAAATCCAAAGGGCAAAAATTTAGCGAACGCCTGGCACCATATACATATAGCGGAAGGGAGCGATTGGAACTGGTGGTTCGGTGATGACCACTCCTCAAGCAATGACGAGGAATTTGACAGGCTTTTCAGGGAAAATCTAAAGGCAGTTTATACTCTCTTAGGAGAAAGTCCGCCCGAATATTTGAATTTTCCCATAAAATTAAAAGCATTCAAGGTGCACATTGAGCCCTCCGCGTTTATAACCCCGCATATCGACGGCAAAATAAGCGATTATTTTGAGTGGTCGCAGGCGGGATTTCTTGAGATAGATAAATTTGCAGGCGCAATGCATCAGTCCGGGGTTGTTTTAAGGAGGCTATATTATGGTTTCAATTTGACAAATCTTTATCTAAGATTTGATTTAAGCGCTGAAGCCTTAAGGAAAAATGACACAGTTATTGTTCTGGATATTAACTCTTCCTCCGTAAACAGATTTAGATTGCCCCTCTCGGTTAAAAAAGGGGGGGTTTCCTGCAAGCGGTTCTCTCTCGAACAAGAAGGGAATTTCAAGGAACTTCCCACTAAGGCGAAAGCAGCATTTTCCGATATCCTCGAATTTTCTGTCACCTTTAAGGAGATAGGAGCTGAAGATTCGGAATTTTTGAATTTACATGTCGTTATCGAGAAAGACTCCAGGGTTATCGAAGAAATACCCGAGTCAGGGTTTATAAAAATAACCGTCCCCGAAGAAGACTATGAGTCATATCATTGGTATGTATAGATGTTTAAAGATAGCGCTTTTATTTATTACA
>CAZDNS010000097.1:0-5440 GCA_964506845.1 uncultured Planctomycetia bacterium
GACATTTTACTATGGGTGCAACTTTTCTAAGACAAATGTCAAGGGTCAAATTCAGCCAGCATCCGCCAACGTTCTGTGGCGGATGGGCTTCATTTGATTTAAAAATATTCCTCTATTAATTCTTTCCATCTGAACCTGACTTTTTCAAGAACGCTCATATTAACTGTTTGAATCTTTTTATGTTTTTTAAAAAGGCCGTATCTTACCAATCCTATGCTTGTCAGGTATTTATGGCCGTTTAGGTCTTGAAGGAGAGGCGTAACCTCTTTAGCTATCCCCATCCTTACAGGCATTCCAAGTATATCCTCGGAAACCTCCAGGAAATCCTCCATAGCAGCGCACCCCCCTGTAAACACAACGCCGAAGGTAGCCCTTTTTAAAAGCGGCACCTTATCTATGCGGGATTTTATCTGGGATATTATTTCGTTAAGCGTCGGCTCTATTATCTCGCA
Organism: uncultured Planctomycetia bacterium; assembly: GCA_964506845.1. Classification (GTDB taxonomy): domain Bacteria; phylum Omnitrophota; class Gorgyraeia; order VGKN01; family VGKN01; genus CAZDNS01. Next base: position 453 of record CAZDNS010000097.1, read on the forward strand.
GAGATACCTTTTGGTGATCCCCTTCTGCCATCTTCCGTCTTTAATGATAAACTTCTCCTCCTGTCTCAGCCTCTTTAAGCTTGCGCATCCGAATCTCTTTTTAACAAGTTCGGCATATTCAAAAGAAACCTTTAGTTCCTTGGATATAGCCTCTGTTATATAATCACCGCCTATCGGAATTACCTCCGCAAATCTTATATTGTTTTCCAGAAACACCACTATCTCTGTAGTCTGCGCCCCTATATCTACAAGGATAACCCCTAATTCCTTCTCGTGTTCGTTAAGGACAGCGTTTGCGGTAGCAAATCCGGAAAATACCAGCTCCTCAATCTCAAGGCCGGAGGCCCTTATAGACTTTGTTATATTCTTGACGCAGGAACTAAGGCCTGTAATTATATGAAGCTCTGCAGCGAGTTTGCTTCCAAACATCCCAAGCGGGCTCTTTATAACCATCTGCTCGTCTATCGTAAACCCCAGGGGAAAGATATGCAGGATATGCCTTTCAAGCGGCACAGAAGAATTTTTTGCGATATCTATGACCCTGTTAACATCAAGTCTTGTAATCTCGTTGTCTCTGGAAGCTATATTAAGCAGGCCCCTTGCTGTATGGGTGTCTATGTGGTCGCCCGTGATATTTGCGTATACCGAACCAATCTTAAATTGGGCTTTTTCCTCTAAGCACCTAACAAGAGCTTCGATAGAATCGGTTAATTCCTTAATATCTGTGACAATGCCGCTCTTTAGGCCCTTGGAATTGACTGAGTGGGCACCAATAATTCTAAGTTTGTCGTGCTTATCGAGGCTGCCTATACAGCCTGCTATCTTGGTTGCGCCAATGTCAATACCTACAGCAAAGTGCTTCTTTTTCATCATCTGATACCAATCACCGGTTCCTTAAATCTAAGGTCTATATACCTTGGCTTGATATTGTTTTTTCTCAACTCTGAAAATATTGTCAGGATGTTATCCGTATCGGCGCCTAATACAGCCTCATTCAAAATTACCTCAGTTCTGTCAGAGAGAAATACCGATACCCTTCCGAGCTGGCTTGGATTTATTTTTTCTACCATAAAATATCTCGACAGGGGCGGTTTGTTAAACAAATCGAGTACTTCCTTTGCTGCCTTAAGCCTGGAAGAATTAAGCCTGTATCCGCTCTTAAGGTTTTTAAATTCCTGCTCAAGGCCAACTACAAACGGCAAGATTCTATTCTCTTTCTTGATGCGAGTTAGCGTTTCTTTGGTAGTGGGTAAAATAACAAAATCACTATCTACCATTAATACCCCATTTCGCGTATTAACCAAAAGCTGGGGTGACCTTTCAAACACATATATTATCACCTTGCAGGGAAATAATTTTTTGATTATTATATATTTTGCGTTAGGGCTTATGTCGGTTGCAAAAAATTTAAGCCTGCCGAAAACATTCCTCTGGAATATATTTACCCCGCTCTTTCTTACTATGTCGCCTCTCCTTCTCGTAGAAAGGCCGGGGGTTACCTTATCCTTGAATTTATAGAATAGGTTTTCTTCTGGGGCATCGAGCCTTTTCAACCTGACCTCTATAAATTTAACGTCAAAATATGACGAGAGGCTAAATCGGTATATACCGATAGAGAGGGGGATAGAAAATATCAAAATGCCAAGAAGAAACGCCCTCTTAACCTCCGGATTTGCTCTTATAGCTATATCATTACTCATTGGTAATTTTTTTTATTAGCCTTTCGTAGAGCGGCCCGCTTTAACATTCCAATACAAAGCCCTGAAAAATCAATGCCTGCCACATTTGCCGCCTTGGGCAAAAGACTTGTTTTAGTAAGCCCGGGTATCGTATTAACCTCTAAGACAAAAAATTCGCCCTTCCTGGACAAAATCATATCCACCCTTGAAAAATCCCTGCAGCCTAACAGCCGATGGGAAAGAAATCCTATCTCCTGGGCTCTCTTAAACTCCTCTGGCCTTAAATTTGCCGGTACTATGTAATCAGTCTGGCCTGGTTCATACTTTGCCTTGAAATCAAAGAATCTCCTCTTGGGAATTATCTCAATTACCGGAAGAGGCATCTCATTAAATACGCCCACCGTGATTTCCCTGCCCTCAATATATGCCTCAATAATTACCCTCTCATCAAAATTAAATGCCTTATTAACCGCGGCCTTTAGCCCGTAGGGGCTATCCATGACTGTCAACCCAAGGCTAGAGCCCTGAGAGGAAGGTTTTACTACAACGGGAAATTTTAATCCATTTAGCTCTAATTTTTTATCCCTTTTAAAGGTTTTGTAATGAGGCACATTTATACCCCTTTTTAAAAAAATTCTTCGCGAGGCTATCTTATCCATAGCAAGCCGGCTTGCGCTTGAGCCTGAACCGGTATAGGGAACTTTAAGTTTTTCCAAAACTGCCTGCAGAATGCCGCCTTCTCCGAAGCCTCCATGCATTGCAATGAAGGCTATTGTTATATCCGATTCCCTAAGCTGTTTAAGCGCTCTCGCTTCAACTATATCAATCTGTTTAACATTTAGACCTTCGGCTTTAAGGGCATCATATACCGCCTGGCCGCTTTTTAAAGAGATTTCCCTTTCGCTGGAGGAACCTCCCAGCAAAATACCTATCCTTTCCTTTTTAAGAACGCTCATCCTAAGATTATAATCTCCGGTTTTAGTTTAATGTTATAATCCAATTCTACCTTTTTTTCAATAAGATTCATAAGGAAAAGGACATCCTTTGCCTTTGCATTGCCGGTGTTTACAATAAAATTCCCGTGCACCTCTGATATTTTAGCATCCCCGGAGCATTTCCCCTTAAGGCCTGATTTTTCTATCAGTTCACCTGAGGTTAGGTTAGCGTTTGACGGGTTCTTAAAAACGCATCCTGCGCTCGGAAATTTTAAATCCTGGGTTCTATTTTTAGAAGAGGTATATTTATCCATATCGCTTAAGATATCTTCTGTGTCTCGCCTTGAAACCCCCAAGCGTGCCTCAAGGATTATTGCATCGGAAGGCGTAAAAGCCCTGTAGCCAAACTCTAACTCACTTCTTTTTAAGACCCTCGAATTCCCGTCCCAGTCCATCAGGGTTACTTCTTCTGCTATATCAGAGACGCTCTTTTCTCTTACGCCTGCATTCATCTTTATTATTCCGCCCACTGTGCCTGGAATACCGCTTAAAAATTCAAGCCCTCCGAGATTATGAGCAGCACAAAAGGAAAGCAACCTCCTTACCGAAACACCTGCGCCTACCCTTATAAATGTATCCTCAAACTCTATTTTCCTGAAGGCGTCAGAGTCTAATTTTATCACAATACCGCGGAATCCCTCATCCTTAACCAGTAGGTTACTGCCTACGCCTAAGATAAATTTAGGAAGCGAATTTTTCTCTATATAAGCCACTAAATCCCTAAGGTCAGCGATATCTTCCGGTATAATCAGGAAATCCGCAGGGCCGCCTATTCTAAATGAGGTATATTCTGCAAGGGGCTTGGAAACCAAAATCTTTCCTTTTATAATTTTCGATAACTCTTTATGTAACTTATCTAAGTTCATATTCTATCTAAGGGATATTTTATCTTTCTGATGGTTTCGCTTAACTCACCGGAGAATTTACCTATATCGCCTGCGCCTAATATCAATATGACATCGCCGCTTTGAACCATATCTAAAAGCACACTGAGTAATTCCTGCTTTGGCACAAACAGGCTGTTTGAGTAGCCGTTTTCCTTAAGGCTCTGGATAATGGACTCCGCTGAAATACCGGGCAGGGGTTTTTCGCCTGCAGGATAAATCTCGGTAACAATAATCAGGTCTGCGCCCTTAAAGCATTTTCCGAATTCCTCTCTTAAGAACTTTGTCCGGGTAAATCTATGGGGCTGGAACACCACCAGAAGCCTTTTCTTTTGCCACTTATCTAAAATCCTTATGGTCGTCTCTATCTCTGTCGGATGGTGGGCATAATCATCTATTACTACAATATCGTCCAGTTCCAGTTTAATCTGAAATCTCCTTTCAGAACCCTCGAATTTTAAAAGGCTACCCTTTACTATATTCAAATCTATCCCTAATTCCGCTGCAATTCCTATTGCGGCCAGGGAATTTAAGATATTATGAGCTCCCGGGATACTTAAGGCAAATCTGCCAAGCATACTTCCTTTAAAATGGCACTCAAAATTTGAGCCGTATCTTTCAAGAACTATGTCGGTTGCATATATATCGCACGTCTTATCCATGCCGTATGTAAGACGCTCTTTGTCTGTTAATTTCAGAAGCCTGTTTATATATTCATTCTGCCCAAAACAGATTAATTTGCCGCCTTCTTTTATATTGTTGGCAAATCTTAAATAGGCATCGATTATCTCGTCTGTATTTCGGTAATAGTCTAAATGCTCTCTGTCAATATTTGTTATTACGCTGTAGAGGGGGTTATAGTATAAGAATGAACCGTCGCTTTCATCCGCCTCAATTACAAAGAAATCTCCGCTTCCTAACAGGGCGTTGCTTGAAAAGTTTTTAACCACTCCGCCTACAGACACAGTAGGGTTTAGCGAGGCCTCATTCAATAATAAAGAAATCAGAGAGGTGGTGGTGGTTTTTCCGTGCGCTCCGCTAATGGCAATACCCTTTTTTTCGTTCAGCAATTCGGCCAGCAACCTCGCCCTTTTTACAATGGGTATGTTCTTTTCTCTTGCGGCTATCAATTCCGGGTTATCCGGGCCTATGGCAGAGGAATATACTACTAAATCAACCTCCTGGATGTTCAAAAAGCTGTGGGTTAGAAAAATCCTTATTCCAAGCAATTTTAGACTCTCTATTATATTTGAATTCCTGATGTCAGAGCCGCTCACCTGAAAACCCTTTTTCGCCAGAATCTGGGCTATGCCGCTCATTCCAATGCCGCCTATCCCTATAAAGTGAATTCTCTTCTTATCCCTTAACAGGCTCATTTAACCTCCTTTAATGAGCAGATAACCCTTGACAAGCCTGTCAAGGATTATAAC
>CAZDNS010000098.1:0-4898 GCA_964506845.1 uncultured Planctomycetia bacterium
TCTCCACAGCCGATATATACAATAATATCACAATCGCAAAACTTAGCTAAGGTCTGTTCTAAGACTGTCTTTCCGGTTCCAAAACCACCGGGGATAATTGCGGTTGCGCCTTTGGCAATAGGAAAGAAGGTATCCAATACTCTTTGTCCGGTAAACAAAGGAACGTTGGTCGGTAATCTTTCTTTTATTGGCCGGCTGAGCCTTGCTGGCCAGCGCTGTAACATGGTTATGTTAAACTTCTGAGAAGTAAGTCTAGAGCCGATTACTGCTATAGGCTCTTCAATAGTAAATTCTCCTTCTCTTATCTCTTCTATATTACCTGAAATACCCGCAGGTACCAAGATATAGTGGTTAATCCCTTTTTCCTGGACTGAGCCTAAAATATCTCCGGCTTCCACAGAATCGCCTTTACCTACCTGGGGTATAAAATGCCAGCGTAAATCTCTGGATAACCCAAAGCCAGATACACCTCTGGCAATAAAGGAACCACAAGATTTTTCTAATGCAGGCAAGGGTCTCTGTATCCCATCATAGATAGAAGAAAGAAGTCCTGGCCCCAATTCTACGCATAAAGGCGCACCAGTATTAATTACTTGCTCTCCTACACAGATACCTGTGGTGTCTTCATACACCTGAATAAAGACAAAATCGTTCTTGAGCTTGATTATCTCACCCATCAGTTTAAGGTTTCCCACTAGAACCAGGTCAAAGATCTTGGCATTCTCTATGGCCTTAGCTACTACTAATGAACCGGAAATTCTGGTAATAACTGCGCTCATTTTATGCGTATTTCATATCCTATTGCAGACTGAACCATTTTTGAGAAATAATCTTTGGCCTCCTGGCCTTTCTTGAGGCCTCTTTTTAAAGGTATAGCCATAATCAGGGGAGCTTGACACTCCTGGAGTTTCTTATTAAAGCGGCCATCAAAGGAGAGAAAAAAATCCTCCGCAACCATAATCAGCTCGTAGGCTCCGGAGGGCATCTGTTTTTCTAAATACTCTTTTGCCTCAAGCATTGTCCTGCAAACCTGGGTATCTATTCCGGTTAGTTTAAAACCCAAATCAAAATCTTCGGGTACAATGGCTAATATCTTACCCGGCATAGATGAGCTCCCCTCTAATCAAATCTTTTGCTATGCCAAAGGATGCGGCTTTGCCTATAAGCCTTAAATTCTTTACTTCGTTCTCCTTGAAATTTATAAAGGCCAAAGGTATGCTTATGGAAAGGGGATTGCCTTTGATATACAAATGAGAGCAGAAAGAAAAGAGTTTACTCTCAAATAGCCTTTCTAAAGAAGATAAACTCTGCGTGCGTTTATATAAATCCAGGCCTTCCTTGTTTACCCAGGGATAGGTTGAATCGGCAAAACTCTTTAAGGCATCCTCTAAAGAATTTAAGGAGATCAAATTCTCTAAGAATCTTATAGGGATTCTACCTCCTTTAACCACCGTCACAGAGCGTTTGGGATGGGTTATCTTTCTTAAAACTAAAAGGATATTTAAGAAGTCAATCTTAAGGGATAAATAATCTAAGACAATCCGGGCATTTATATTTTTCTGGTTAAGCAGAAAGTCTATAGCCTTTCTAAAATAGGCCGCAAGAAGAGCGTTCTCTAAAACCTCTAAAGGCTCATCTGGCGAGAAACCAATCAGGACTTTAGCAAATTCTTCGGCAAAAAAATCAGGCTCTCCAATACCCAGGAGAGTTAGGCCCAAGCTTTTTAAATCTTTATTTTCTAATAACCTTTCTAAAAATTCTGTGTCCCATTTTCCCGCTGGTATAAGTGCCTGAAGGATTTGGGTTTTATCTTTCTGATTTAGGATTCCCCGGATAATGCTCTTAAGGTTATAAAGGTCCCATCTTTTAAGTAAAATCAGGATGAGCTCTTGTGGCTCGCCTGCACAAAATTTGATGAGCTTTCTAAACATACGGCAAAGATTAAATTTTAAAGCCCCATCGCAAACAGACTTCGTGGATGGGTTCCTTTCCATCTGGCGCACATCATTAGCATAAGAGGATAATCCTGACAAAAATCCTAAAAAATCATCTTCTGTCCTTTGGCTTAAGGCCAGAGAATAGTCCTCTGCTTGAAGAAGAAAACTCTTCATTGCCCGAATACGGGCATTGATATAGCCATAGTCATTAGACATTGCTACTGCCCAAATAAGATTTCATTTATGCTTTGGCGTAACTGGGGGATTAATTTGTTAAAGCGAGATTGAAAAGTATTTAAGATAGTAATGTTTTCTTCTAAATCGCAAAGCTCAATGCCGGCATCGATAGAATCTTTGGTTTCTAATTGGGCATCGAGCGCAAGGCCCTTTAGAATTCCTAAAGCAATTTCCCTATCAGAAGGATTAACCTTTAGTTTCACTTTAACCTTTTTATCCATGGCCCTTAAGGATTCCTCTAAAAGGCCGCGAAAGATAACTTTGTAACCCGTTTTTTCTTGATGCACTTCCTTAAGTTTCTCTTGGACCTGCGAAAAGACCTGAGAGATTTTTCTCTCTTTAGCCTCTAATATTTTTCTTTTGGCTTCTAATTCTATCTGGTTTAAGGCAAAGGCTCTCTTAAGAGAATAAATTTTTTTGGTCTTTTCTAAAAACCCTTCTCTTAATATAGAGGCTTCCTCTTTAGCCTGTTTAAGAATAGCCTCTTCTTCTTTTCTCGCCTCATCAAGAATAGCTTGCTTTTCTCTCTGGATTTTTTCCAGTATTGCCTTCTTTAAATCCTCTTCTGCCATATTATTTAACTAAAAGGATAATCATCGTCGCTACCACAAACCCCAAGATTACTATTGTCTCTGGGATAGCAATACCAATAATCACCGGACCCGTAAGTTCCGGTTTTTCCGCTAAAGCACCCATACCGGCTGAACCGATTTTACCCTGCGCATAACCAGTCCCGATAGCACAAAGGCCCACTGCTAAAGCTGCTCCAAATGCCAAGGCTAAGATATGCATTCTCCTACCTCCTTTCTTCTAAATGGGTTATATTTCTTGCCTCCTGGTTCATAGAACTTAGAAAAAAATTCTACATAGTGTAACCTTAAAGATTGTATTGTCGGGCTAAAGACACTCAAGACTAAATTTAGCGCATGTAGAAGACTAGCTAAGATTATACCAATAAAGATATTCTCTGGTAAACCTCCGATATGATTGGCAATGTTTGCCATCATCACGCCTGCTAATCCCAAAGCCATAATGCGGGCGTAAGAAAGGATATTGGCTACTGCTGAGATTATCTCCAGCGGCCCTATAAAACCTCTTAAAAAAATTAAAAGGATAGTCACCACCACTAGCAAAACAATGGAAGGAGGTAAAAATCGTGAAGGCAAAACTTTCATTATAGATGCCACTAATAAAAATAACCCTGCCAGACCTGCCAAGATAGCAATTTTTTCCATAACCTCTTTCTTATGTCTCTGGCGCAGAGATTCAATTACCCCTAAGAGAAATCCCAGGACAATATGAAACACCCCTACCGAGACGGCTAAAACAAGAAAGGGAATAATGGATTCATGGCGATTGAATAAAATATGCGGAAGTTTAAAATAATCTTTACCCAAATTACCAAAAAGTTCTCCGTAGAGAAATCCAAAAAATATACTCGACAAAGACGCAGCAAAAAGAATTGAGCCGATGGAATGGATAAAGAACTTAGGAGATTTTTTTAAGCATAAAGAAGTAACCAAAAAGATAAGGCCATAACCGATATCCCCTACAATGAGGCCAAAGAAAAGAGGGAAAAAGAGCGAGAGCAAACTTGTAGCATCCATGGTCCCATACCGGGGAGGAGAAAGGAGCCCCAAAAGCAGCTCATAGGGTTTTAGGGCACGGGGATTCTCTAATAAAACCGGAATGTCTCCTTTATTGACAAAGCGGGTGCGGTCATAGATGATAAAATTCTCACCCAGTGACTTCTCTAAAGCTTGATTTAGCCGATTTAGGTCTTTTGTGGGTAGCCACCCAGAAATTACTGCAGTATATTTAGATTGTAAAAAATTGACTCTGACCCGGATTTCTTCTAAACGATTTAAGGCAGTTGCCTTTAGGGTATAAAGCAGGGATAAATTTTCTTTTATAAACTTATCCAGGGCTCTGTTTTGCTCTTCTACCTCTTGGGGAATCTCTTTAAGCCGGATTTCGATATTTTTAATCGTTTCATTTAAAGGCTGGCTTAAGAATTTTTGGGGTAATTCTATTTTTTTTGTCCCTTTTTTAAAAATCTCTTCGTCAACCTGACTAAAAATTTGGGGCGGATAAAATAATAAACTGACAATCTTTTTGGAATCCAAAGGCGCAGTGTATAACTCTAAAGAAGCCTTGGTTTTATCTTCCAGGTGCCTTTTAAAAATCTGCATATCCTTTTCATAGAATTTATCAAATATAAGGGCAAGGCAGGCGTAATCCTGCTTTAGTTTAACTTCTTTCTGCGAAACCTCAAAAGACTCCAATACCTGTTTATATTGCGGCAGGCTCTTGAGTTCTTCCTTAAGACTGGCTATATCTTTAGTAAAAGAATAGAATTTTGGTTTAAGCTCACCAGCTGCAATATTGATTAACTCCTGACAAGGCTTCTCCTTTATCCTTTCCATAAATTCTATTCCTTCCAAGGGCAATGCTTTGGGAAGGAGAGAGATTAATTCATTCAGTTCCTTGAGCAGGGTTTCATAATTTAGCCTTTCCTTTTCCTCTTCGGGGCTTAAAACTACACGCAAAACACCCCGCTGTTCCATGAGCTTAGTCAGGGGAATCTGCTCAATATGCAAGAGCCCCACATCGTGTAAGATACCAATTACACAAGAGGTATCCTCCTTTAGGACAAAGAGCTTAATTTTGGACATCGGAGCTATCATCTTTATCCAGTTTGATCTGTACCTCTATTCATTGTTA
>CAZDNS010000098.1:4908-5334 GCA_964506845.1 uncultured Planctomycetia bacterium
CGCTCAGGATGAGTGGTCGAAAAACACTAAGAACTCTCCGACCCCTCAATTAATTTTTCTAATAAGAAACCTACTGCCTTTTGGATACTTTCGCTAGATACTGCCTCAATGCGCGCGATTTCTTCTTTGGACTTCTTAAGTATTCTTTCTTTTTCTGAATTTATTTGAACATTTAACTTTTGCGTGTATTCATCATCCAGCAGAGGAAATTTTATTTTTTCTTGCAGAATAATTGCCTCGGCAGCTTTTTTTGCTTCGCGAATGATTTGGGATGTCTCTTTTTTGGCGAGGCCTAAAACGGATGAGGCTTGTTCTTCAAATTCACATATCTCTAAGATAGGGTGGGGATAATTTACAGAAGCATTTTTTTCTTTATCCATCAATCCTTTATTATACTTTTAAATAAAAAACCTGCAACCTTTTTCT
>CAZDNS010000099.1:0-5282 GCA_964506845.1 uncultured Planctomycetia bacterium
AATTCAACCAGCATACTTATGTTCACTCCGTTCCATAAGTCTGGGTTTCATTTGACCTTTTTTATAAGGCATTCAAACTGAATGTTTGTATGCCCTATGTGAAATTTCTCTTTTAAAAGAGAATTAATCTTGTCCAAAAGCTCGTTTGCCTTGCTTAGGTGGCAATCCTCGATTACCACATGGGCAGTCAGGGAATACATAGACGAGGCGATTGCCCACACATGCACATGGTGGATTTCATATATTCCGGGTATGCCCTTTCTGACGGTATCTATCAACTCATCGATATCTAAGTGCTTTGGCGTTGCCTCTAAGAGTATATTGGCGGATTCAATAAGAAGCCTTATAGCCCATATCACAATCAAGGCGCAGATAAAAAAAGACAAAATCGGGTCAACTATATAATTTTTTGTGTAGAATATTATTATGCCCGCGCTTACCACAGCAATACTTGATACCATATCTCCTATCTCGTGAAGAATGGCGCTTCTTATATTTAAGTCATGCGAACTAACCTTAAAAAGTAAAATAGTACTTATGCCGTTTATGATAAGGCCCGCTACCGCCACAAACAGCATTTCAGTTATCTTAATCTTTTCAGGCGATAAAAATCTTAAAAATGCCTCATACGCCAGATAGCCGGAGATAAAGATCAGGACTATCCCGTTTATAAAAGCGGCAAGGACCTCTGCCCGGTAAAAACCGTATGTCCTCTTTTTTGTCACTGGCTGGGAAGAAAGAATAATGGCGAAATAGCTCATCCCAAGGGCAAACAGGTGGGTAAGCATATGGCCGCTGTCTGAGGTAAGGGCAAGGCTATTTGAGAGTATGCCGCCTATAAACTCCAATACCATCCCCACCCCAGTGAGTATTAAGGCAAGTCTCAGCCGAGAAAGTCTATCCGTATTGTGATTATGGGCTGCAATAACTGTCATTTTTTAAGAATAAGGATTTATCTTACCGGATACGAATTTATCCTAAGGTATTAGTGCTCTGTAACATAAATTCTTAATAATTTACTGCACTGTATAGAAATTTTTGTTACAGTGCATCAGCAAAATCTTTTCCGAATTCACGGCAGCGGTTTAGTTCATTTTGGTCCGGAACATACTTGAAAGAAAGGGGCGGCCTAATAACCTCTATGCCTGTTTCGGTAAGAATGCGCTCTATAGCTTTTTCTGCTCCTCCTGACCAACCATATGAGCCGAATATAGCCGCTACCCTATTTTTAGGTTTTAGGCTCTTCAGGAATTCTAAGAACCCTGCGATATTGGGAAGCATATCGGTATAATGGGTTGAAGAACCAAAAATATAACCCTTTGCATCGAACATCTCTTTTATTATCTCTGTGGGGTTGGTCTGGTTTATGTCAAAAAGTTTCGCATCTATTTCTTTCTCTCGTATGCCCTCTGCTATAGCCTCTGCCATCTTACCAGTCGAGCCCCACATCGTCTCGCAGACAACCACCGCTTTCTGTTTCGTCTGATTGCTTGCCCATTTTAAATAGGCATTTACTATTCTTATCGGGTCTTTACGCCAGATAATCCCATGACCTGGCGCAATCATACTAATCGGTATATTTGCCTTTTGGACCTCCTCAATCTTCCTCAATACGAGGGAGCTCAATGGCCATAAGATGTTTGCGTAATACTTTAAAGCCTCATCCATAAGTATGGTTTCATCAACCTCGTCATCAAATCTTTCGTCTGTGGCATAATGCTGGCCAAAGGCGTCGTTTGGAAATAAAACTGCGTCCTCGATTAGATAGGTGAACATACTGTCCGGCCAGTGGAGCATCGGCGCCTCAATGAATGTGAGCGTCTTTTTACCAAGACTTAATTTATCATTTGTCTTTACCGCCTTAAAATCAAAGTCTAAATGATAATGTCTTTTAAGGGCGTCTTGGCATTTCTGGGTTCCAAAAATCTTTGCCTTTGGGCAGGCTTTAATTATATGCAAAAGCGCGCCTGAATGGTCCATCTCTGCATGGTTGACAATAATGTATTCTATCTCATCTATAGGGATAATCTGCTTTATGGCTTCAATCATTACATCGGAGAAGGGACCGTATACCGAATCTATAAGGGTAGGTTTATCATCTAATATAAGATAGGCGTTGAATGTAGTTCCTCTTTCAGTGGTATAGATGTGCCCGTGAAAATTTCTTGCCTCTTTGTCAACTGCGCCAACCCAGAAAATATCTTTCTTAATCTCTGCTATGCTCATCAGTCAGCCTTTTTGTAGGATTATAATACCAAGATGAACTAAAAATCAAGGTTTATATAAAATAAGGGCATTCTGCGCGAATGCCCTTTATGTTTATTTTATATAGAATATAAATTTTATTTCAACTTCTCGCCTACTTTACCCACAAGGTCTTTTCCGGGTGTAAGGGTCTTTTTGCCCGGTTGCCATTTTGCAGGGCAGACATTTGCAGGATTTTCCCGAACAAACTTAAAGGCTTTTAATTTTCTTAAGAGCTCATCCGCATTTCTTCCCACGGGAAAATAATTGACCTCAGATGCAAGGAGTTTTCCATCTGGGTCAATTATAAATGTGCCTCTTAAGGAAAGACCACTTGAGCCGTCATAAACGCCGAAGGTCTTTGAAACAATATGGGTTGGGTCTGCGGCCATTGGATATTTTATATCTGAAAGCATTTTCTCGGAATTCTGCCAGGCGTAATGGACAAAGTGAGTATCTGTACTTATGGAAACGAGTTCAATGCCTTCCTTTTTTAGTTCCTGATATTTTTCTCCTATATCAGCCAGCTCTGTGGGGCAGACAAACGTGTAATCCGCCGGATAGAAAAAGAGAATTAGCCAATGGCCCTTCCTCAATATATCCGAGAACTTAATCTTTCCGAAATCCTTTTTAGCCGGAAAATAAGCATCCAATTCAAAATCAGGGACTTTACTCCCAACGCCTATGACTTTTATTTCTTCCATTTCTACCTCCTTAAAAAACTGTTTTATTTTTCTATGACCGTAAAGCTTTCAACCTCTATATAGTGGGCATTTTCGTATTTCTTGCCTTTAATCTCTATGGTCTTTCCTGCTAAATCATGGTTATGAATTAACTTGGTTGAATTATCGTTCTCTAAGAATGTCCAGATTTCGCCATCAGAAGTCCTTAAACCATTTATATGCCCATAGACTGAACATTGCGCCTTGGCTTTTTGTTCTTTTTTTAATGTGCAACCCAAACAAACAATCTCACCTTTAAATGTTGCAGTAGATTCTCCTTCCTGCGCAGAAGCCACGGGTATTCCACATTTTCCGCAATGAGCAAAAGCAATGCTATTCAATAAAAATAGCGGACTTACAACCAACAAACTTATTATCAAAATCTTTTTCATTTCTTTCGCCTCCCTCAATGAGCCCCGTTCTTTATCATCTCAACTTTACTTAAAGAGCGGGGTTAATTTGACCTTATAACTTATGTTTTGCGGTGGATGCTATCGCTCCATAAGGTTGTGACCTCATTAATCCTCAACCTCAATATCTTTGATTCCCTCCCAGAGCCCATGCAGGTTGCATTTTGCCCAGGCCTTTAATGAGCCGTGCGCATGAGTGAGTTTAAGCGGTATGGTCACTTTCGGCACGCTTAATGAGCCAGATAGACTCACCCTGAAAAGAAAGGTATTGCCAGAATACAGCTCTATCCACTCGATAAAATGCCCTGGCTCGTTAGGGTGAGATTTGTATTTTCCAACCTCAATTGTGACTGTAAACTCCTCATCCCTTTTTACCTTATCTGGTGCGCTAATTACCGGAAGATGCTTTTGCTCAAGTTCAGTGAGCATATTCAAATCCTTTGGTATTCGCACACCGCACAGTATATCCTGTTCACAGGAATATTTAGCAACAGCCATAGTTAACACCTCCTTCGTTTTGTTTTTGTTCATCTATTCTTTCAAAACCCTCACAAACACTTTCATAGCAACTCTCGCATATATTTACTATATTCCCATCCTCGTCTTTTACCTTAATTAAACCATCTAAGCCATCACATATCTTACACTTAGTCATATCTATTGCGCCTCCTTAATCCTTTCTATTTTCTCCTCCAATTCTTCAATTTTCAACAATAACTCAACGGAGTCATTATGGATTATCCTGCCGCAACTCTTTTTATCCTTGTAAGTAGGGAGCATATTCTTTAACTCCTCTAACTCTTTTTCTAAGTCTTTTATTTTTAACTCATCCATTATTTGCAATCCCTGCAATACCCATAAAACTCTACCCTGTGATACACTACCTGAAATTTTAATCTCTTGCTCACTTCTTCATCCAGGTTGCCCAAAACAGGCATATCCACGTCAAAAACATTTTTACATTTGAGGCAGAGAAAATGATAATGAATACTTGTATCTCCATCATAGTGACATTTGTATTTGCCGCAGGTTAATTCCAAAACCTCTCCTTCATCTCTTAATAAATTCAGGTTGCGATAGACTGTGCCAAAACTGATATCAGGGAGCCTTCTTCTTAACATCCTAAAAAGTACATCTGCGGTAGGATGAGTCTTAACCTTCCTAAGTTCCTCAAGGACTATTCTTCTTTGTTTCGTATTTCTTCTTAAGATCTCTTTTTTCATCTCATCCATCCTTTTTTTATTAGTAATAATTCTTATTACTATTTACAATATAACAAATTTACAACCCTTGTCAAGAAAAATTTTTGGTTTTATTTTAAGGCGGGATCTAAGAAAGTACTATGCCAAGTAAGCCTTTTCTGCTAATTCCTTTCCTTTATCTGTAAGAAACACTTTATCAATAATATTTCTTAATTTAACTTCATCTTCCCTGCCTACCTCATCTTTCAGGTTAACAAGCCAATCGGCATCATACAGTATTTTAAAGTTTAAGGTATCTATTTCTCCGGGACTATGATGGCTTGCAATTATATCGCAGACTTCTTTGATGATTTTTTCTTCCATATTTAATTTTTCCATTATATGTCTGGCTATAGGAGGCCCTTCTTTCTCCTGGAGCTGCCCCTCGCTGGAATTGTATTTCTTCTCGCAGGCATGAATACCTATGTCGTGAAGCAAGGCTGCTGCTGTAATCACTGCTTTATTCAAACCATCCAAAATTTTAACCTCTTTTAATATCTCCTCTGCAAACTCTAAAACTTTCTTAGCATGCCCTATTCTTCTTTTATCCTTTCCAAAATAAAACTCCATTTCGCCAACAAGTCTATTTTTTATTTCAGAATCCATAGAGTTTCCTCCTGTTTTAAATTGAGACGTTGCAAAAGCCGTCAATGTTCTTGATTACA
>CAZDNS010000100.1:0-5252 GCA_964506845.1 uncultured Planctomycetia bacterium
AAATTTGGGATACCCCGCTAAGCCGGTCAAATTCTCGTTGAATTTGACCGAGCGGCCTCTCGCTTCGCTCGAGGCGGATTTTTCTATTGCAAAATCCGGGTTTATATTTATAATCTACCTTTTAAGCCCTTCCTCCCCAGAGCCTTAAGCGCCTTTTTGACATATTTATAATTCTTCGGATTTCGAAACTGCATAAGGGCCCTTTGCATTTTGTGTTCTTCATAGGAACGACTGACATATACTTCTTTTAGACTAAATGGGTCTTTGCCGGTATGGTACATACAGCTTGAGACGGTCATCGGTGTCGGCGTAAAATCCTGCATTTGTTCAAGATAATACCCCAAATCCCTTATATATAGCGCCAGTTTAAACATATCCTTTAGGGAACAACCCGGATGAGAGGAAATAAAATATTGCACGAGATACTGTTTCTTATTTAGCGATTTGTTTATCTCGTTATACGCCTTTACAAATTTCTCATAAACCTTAAATGAAGGTTTGTTCATAATTTTAAGCACCCTGTCTTCAACGTGCTCTGGCGCAACCTTAAGTTGGCCGCTTATGTGGTGCTTGCAAATCTCTTTTAGATAACGTAACTCTTTATCCGCCAGGCACAGGTCATACCTGACACCTGTTGATACGAATACGTGTTTTATGCCGGATAGATTTTTCACCTTCCTCAAAAGTTCAATAGATTCCATGTCTCCCAGTTTAAGATTTTTACATATGTTAGGTAGAAGGCAGTCTCTGTCCTTGCAGTTTCCGAGTCTACTTTGTATATTACATCTTGCCATATACATATTTGCAGTAGGGCCGCCTATATCACTTATTGTGCCTCTAAAATCTTTATCTAGGATGAGTTTTTTAACCTCTTTTATTATGGAGTCTTGGCTTCTTGACTGGATGATCCTTCCCTGATGGGCTACTATGGAACAAAAGGAGCAGTTGGCAAGGCATCCCCTGTGGCTCGTTATTGAGAATTTCACAGTTTCCAGTGCCTTGATGCCACTAGATTTTTCATAAGAGGGAAGCGATTTCCTTGTAAAGGGAAGTTCATATATAAGGTCAAGTTCTTTCTGGGTTAAAGGCCTCGCAGGCGGGTTTTGTATCACGTAAAGATTTGAATGTTTCTGAACAAGTATTTTCCCTCTGATTGAGTCATTCTCCGCATAAAAGATTTTGAAGGCTTCAAGGAATTTTGCCTTACTTTCTTTTACCTCTTCAAAAGAAGGCAGGGTTATATAATCCCCTAGAAAACCTATCTCTTTTCTTGCAATGCAGGTTCCCCTGATATTGTTTAATACCTCTATAGGTTCTCCTTTTTTTAAACGGTTTGCTATTTCCATAATCTGAAGTTCTGCCATTCCATAAACAAGGATATCCGCCCGCGAGTCAAGCAAGATAGAACGCCGAACCTTATCCTGCCAGAAATCATAATGGGCTAATCTTCTTAAACTCGCCTCTATACCTCCTATCACTATAGGAACATCCTTAAAGAGTTCCTTTATCCTGTTTGAATATACAATAGTTGCCCTGTCGGGCCGCCTGCCAGTTTTTCCGCCAGGGGAATAATCATCCGTTTTTCTTCTGATTTTATTGGGAGAGTAGTTGGATAGCATTGAGTCAAGGTTCCCTGCAGTTATACCAAAAAATAGTTCCGGCCTGCCTAATTTTTTAAAATCCTCGGTATTTCGCCAGCCAGGCTGGGCTATTACGCCTACTCTAAAGCCATAATGTTCGAGAAGCCTTCCGATAAGCGCAGCGCCAAAGCTCGGATGGTCAACATAGGCATCGCCTGTTATAAGTATAATATCAAGACTCTCCCAGCCTAAAATCTTCATTTCTTCTTTTGTGGTCGGCAAAAAATGCATACTTTATATTGTATCTTAGTGCGCCTAAAAGAGAAATAAAAATTTACTTTTAGGCTTTTTTTAGTATAATATAAAAATCCTACAGTAAAAGGGAATTAGTAAATGGGAATTGGTCCCAAATGAAGATACCTTCAATGGTCTGACTTTGGGATAACGCGTAACCTATAATAAAATTGGAGGTAGGTATGAAAAGAAATATCTTGATATTGTGTTTAATTGTTTTTAGCATCTTTTTTGTTATAGAGGCAAGGGCAGAGGAGTCGGCAACGCCAAGCGAAACAATTATTTTAGACGATTCGCTTCCAGAGAATAGCCAGACAGAGGGAGAGTGGCTCTGGGATAGCAACCTTAAATTCTCAGGCTCAAGTTCCCATACCTCAACGCCGAAAGAGGGTTTAAGCCAGCATTCTTTTAAAATGGCAAGCCCGATCAAGCTTAAAGAGGGCGCTTACCTTATACAGTATGTTTACCTTGACCCTGAAAATCCGCCCAAAGGCATAATGCTGAAGTTTAATTTAGCCGACGGAAAAGAAGCGGGTGTTTACTGGGAGGGAGAAGAAGAGGCCTTTGATATAAAAGAAGAAGAACCTGTATGGTACATAGGCTTTCTTCCAAAAAAAGGCGAATGGGTTAAATTAGATATACCGTTAGATGACCTTGAAATACAGGATAAGGAACTCATCGGAATATCCTACATTAATTATTCAGGCAAGGTCCTCTGGGATAATACCGCTATAAGCGAGGAAGAACTATATATCGAGCCGATGAGGGATGAGCTTAAAAGCATGGATTATTTAGAGTAAGCCTTATATTGTTTTGTCAAATAAGTAGAAATATGATTACGGCGATTAAAAGACCGATTACAGAGATTAAAGCATCATCGCTCAATCGCTGTAATCTTTTTAAAAATCGCTGTAATCAATACGATCCTTATTTTGTAGGCATTGCCTTATACAAAACACATCACGAAAGGAGATAGAAAACTTGAGATACCAGATAAAGGATATATCTTTGGCAAAGAAAGGCAGACTGCGAATTGAATGGGCACAGGCCAATATGCCTGTGTTAAAACTGATAAAAGCAGATTTTAAGAAAAAAAAGCACCTTAAAAATGTAAAGATAGGTTGCTGTCTTCATGTTACCACAGAGACAGCGGTCCTGATGGATGTTTTAAAATCATCAGGCGCAAACGTTTTCCTGTGCGCATCCAATCCGTTAAGCACTCAGGATGACGTGGCCGCTTCCCTGGTAAAGGATTTTGGCATGCCGGTATTTGCCATAAAAGGAGAGGATAGCAAAACCTATTACAATCATATAAATGCGATATTGGACACAAAGCCAAATATGACAATGGATGACGGAGCAGATTTGGTATCCACGATTCACAAGGAAAGAAAAGAGCTTGTATCCAATATTTATGCCGGTACAGAAGAGACAACCACAGGCGTTATCCGCCTCAGGAGTTTAGAGGATTCCGGGAAATTACTGTTTCCGATAATTGCGGTCAATGACGCCAATACCAAGCATCTCTTTGACAACAGATACGGCACAGGCCAATCCACCGTGGACGGTATAATGCGTGCCACTAATATACTCCTCTCAGGCACCAATCTTGTGGTATGCGGATATGGCTGGTGCGGAAGGGGCGTTGCGATGAGGGCGCGAGGTATGGGCGCCAATGTGATTATTACGGAAGTCAACCCCCTGCGCGCACTTGAAGCGGTAATGGACGGCTATACGGTTATGCCGATAAAAGAGGCTGCAAAAAAAGGCAATATATTTGTTACCCTGACAGGCGATATAAGCGTGATAAGGAGAGAGCATTTTTTGAGTATGAAAGACGGTGCCATTGTGTGTAATTCCGGGCACTTTAACGTAGAACTGGACCTGGAGGAACTGGATAAGATTAGCATAAAAAGAAGAAAGATAAGGGAATTTATGGAGGAATATACCTTAAAATCAGGCAATAGAATATATCTTCTGGGAGAAGGCCGTCTCATAAATCTTGCCTCTGCAGAAGGGCATCCTGCCGCGGTTATGGATATGAGTTTTGCAAATCAGGCGCTCTCGGTCGATTACGTTTTTAAAAACAAGGGAAAACTGCAAAACAAGGTTTATAAGGTGCCAGAGGATATCGATAGTAAAATAGCAGAGCTTAAACTGCGCTCTATGAATGTTAAAATCGATACGCTTACTGCCAAGCAGAGCCGTTATCTTTCCTCATGGGAAAGCGGAACGTAGAAAGTCAGGTTGAGGCTGAGGTTGAGATTGAGAAGAAATCTTAGCCTTAACCTAAACCTTAACCTTTTTATTTAACAAATAATGAGAATTAGAAGAATAGGTGTTTTGACTTCTGGCGGCGATTCATCCGGGATGAATCCTGCAATAAGAAGCATAGTCAGATACGCCTTACACAAAGGTCTTGAAGTATATGGAATAATGCGGGGTTATACCGGGCTTATCGAGGGAGATTTTGTCAGGCTTAACCACCATTCTGTAAGCAATATTATAGGAAAGGGTGGAACAATACTTAAGACTTCGAGGTGCCCTGAATTTCTCAAGGCCTCAGGACAGAGAAAGGCTGTAGAGAGACTCAGGAAATATTTAATAGATGCCCTTATTGTGATAGGCGGTGACGGTAGTTTCAGAGGAGCTCATAAGTTAAGTTCAAGGTGGGGCATACAGGCAATAGGTGTCCCGGGAACAATAGATAATGATTTAAACGGCACTGATTCTACCATAGGTTCTGATACGGCAGTGAACGTTGCCTTAGACGCGATTGATAAGATAAGGGATACTGCCACAAGTTTAGAGAGGATATTTATAGTTGAGGTGATGGGAAGGCTCTCAGGATATATTGCCTTACAGGTAGGGCTTGCGGGCGGCGCAGAAGAGGTGGTAATCCCTGAAAATAAACTCTATATAGATAAGTTATGCCAGAGAATAAGAGAGGGAAGAAGAAAGGGTAAATACAGCTGGATTATAATTGTGGCTGAGGGCGCCTGGGATTCAAATGCGCTCGCAAAGGCGATAAGAAAAAAAACAGGTTTTGAGGTAAGGGTAAGCGTATTGGGCTATATACAGAGAGGCGGTATGCCCACTGCGTTTGACAGAATCCTTGCCACCACCTTAGGGAAATATGCAGTGGAGGCAGTGCTTAACGGTAATACAGATGTAATGATAGGCATCTCTAATGGAAGAGTAAAAAAAGTTCCTTTTAGTTTAGCAGTCCAGAGGAAGGATTGGCTTGATAAGGGCCTTTTAAAGCTTATTGAAATCTTAACCTGATTATTTTAGTTACTGCTGAAAAATCCTCTTTGACACCACAAAATCGCTAAATCCCGCAAAGGCACAAACGCTAAATCGCAAAATACTCCTTTG
>CAZDNS010000101.1:0-5212 GCA_964506845.1 uncultured Planctomycetia bacterium
ATTCGCAGACGCTTCGCTATGACTTATGGAGTCCGAAGGACGACATAAGTCATCTGCTCATTAAAGGAGGTTTATTATGTTAAGACTATTAACCGCAGGAGAGTCTCACGGAGAGGCTTTGGTGGCAATACTGGACGGCATACCGAGTAACTTAAGCATATCCATTGATTTTATAAATCAGGAATTAAAAAGGAGGCAGCATTTTTTTGGAAGGGGGAAGAGGCAGGAGATTGAACAGGATTCGGTGAGAATTTTATCAGGCGTGATAGACGGCAAAACCACAGGAAGCCCCATATCGCTTATTATTAAAAACAGGGATTTTTCAATAAGCAAGCTTCCGTCTATATTCGCGCCAAGGCCGGGCCATGCGGATTTGACAGGTGCCCTGAAATATAATTTAAAGGATATAAAACTGGTTCTTGAACGCGCTAGCGCAAGGGAGACTGCCACGCGTGTTGCCATTGGCGCAATATATAAAGAGCTATTATCTAACTTTGACATCGAAATTTTTAACTATGTATCGGCAATAGGAAAAATAGAGATATCTAACATTAAACCGCTTGATAAGATTAAATCCCTTTTAAAGAATTCCTTACTCAACTGTCCTGACAGAGAGAAAGAACGCCGGATGTTAAGGCTTATTGAAAACGCAAGGGATAGCGGCGATACGCTCGGCGGTTGCTTTGTGGTTGCGGCAAGGGGCGTATGTGCGGGATTAGGAAGTTTTTCCCAGCCAGACAGGCGGATTTCTGCCAGACTTGCAGGCGCCCTGATGTCTATTCCTGCCATAAAAGCAGTTGAAATAGGCGACGGCATCTCTGATTCCAGGGGATTTGGCTCAGATGCCCATGATGAGATATTTTATACCAGGCAAAAGGGTTTTTTCAGGAAGACAAACCGCTCAGGCGGCATAGAAGCAGGGATAACCACAGGAAGCCCTATAATTCTTCGTTGTTATATGAAGCCCATATCCACTTTGATGAAACCATTAAAAAGCGTTGATATATTGTCTAAAAAACCCAAAAAAGCCCAGATAGTCCGCTCTGATGTATGCGCTGTTCCCTCTGCCGGAATTGTAGGAGAGGCAATGGTTGCGCTTGTGCTGGCAGATGCATATCTTGAGAAATTCGGCTCTGATAGTATGGAGGAGATGGAGAGGAATTTTAAGGGATACTTGAGACAAATAAAAAACTTCTAATAGCCAGAATTAGCAGTAGATTTATATTTCGAAATTCAAATATTAAAAATTAAAATTTAAAATGACAATCCAAAATGTAAAATGAATTAAAAGTTTTTGGATTTTGATATGTCATTTTGATTTTTGCATTTTAAATTTTGGATTGAATTGGTGGGGGTTATCTATGAAAAACATAGTCTTAGTCGGTTTTATGGGAACAGGTAAGACCTTTGTCGGCAAGGAGGTTGCCCAGAGGTTAAAATATGAACATGTGGACATAGATGAACTTATTGAAAAGTCGGAGGAGATGAAGATAACCGATATCTTTAAACGATTTGGCGAGTCTTATTTTAGAGACAGAGAAAAGGAAATAGTTGTTAAGCTAAGGGATAGAGAGAATCTCGTTATATCTGCCGGCGGCGGCATAATGCTTTTTCAGGATAATGTGGATAGCTTTAAGAAAAAAGGTATTCTTATATGCCTTACGGCAACCCCGGAGGTTATATACGAAAGGGTAAAGGATATTAGGGATAGACCCCTGCTCGAGGCGGATAATCCGAAAGAGAGGATTATCACACTGCTTAAATTCAGGGAACCTTTTTATAAAAAGGCGGATTTTATGGTAGATACCTCTGAGTTGCCGGTAGAAGAGGTGGTTGAAAAGGTTATAGAGGTATATACAAAAGCTGTAGGATAAATGCAATAATGGAGAATTTTGAGGCGCTGATATTTCTGAATTTGATAAGAGGTTTAAGCCCTACTAAGATAAAACGGCTGCTTGAGCATTTTAAAAGCCCGAAGGATATACTAAGGGCAAATATATCTGAGCTAAAAACCGTAGAGGGTATTAATGAAAATTTAACCCGCAGAATAAAATCAGACCCGAAAGACGCCGGGTTAGAAGAGGAATTAAGGGGTATTAAAAAATCAGATATCAGGGTAATATCTATCTTAGACGCCGCATACCCAAAAAATCTTAAAGAGATTTACGACCCCCCAGTTGTTCTCTATATAAAGGGTGCGCTAAAAGAAAGCGATGATATTTCCTTAAGTATTGTAGGGACAAGGGCCCCCTCATATTACGGGTTATCGCAGGCGGAAAAATTTTCATATCAGCTTGCCTTGCGAGGAGTAACGATTGTCTCTGGTATGGCCAGGGGTATAGACAGCGCTGCGCATAATGGCTCAGTTAAGGCAAAGGGAAAGACTATAGCGGTATTAGGCAGCGGGCTATCTGTAATTTATCCGCCGGAAAATAAAGATTTATTTGATAAAATAAGTCAGTCCGGTGCGATAATCTCAGAATTTCCTATGGAAACGCCTCCTGACAGGGAAAATTTTCCGAGAAGAAACAGGATAATAAGCGGTCTTTCTCTGGGGACGCTGGTTATAGAAGCCGCAAGAAATAGCGGTTCTCTTATAACCGCGGGATTTGCCCTTGAGCAGGGCAGGGAGGTATTTGCCATTCCTGGCAATGTGAGCTCAAAGGGCTCTTTTGGCACAAACAGGCTTATTAAAGAAGGCGCAAAACTCGTTGAAGATATAGAGGATATAATAGAAGAGATAGAACCCTTTAAGAGAGTGGTTAAAAAAAATGCTCAAGGCGAAACTAAAAAAATAAATTCACGATTAGACCCATCCTTAAGAGGTACCGGGATGGTCTATCCTTTAGGATTAGACGCAGATGAGCGGTTATTTTTTGACTCGCTTTCCAGCGATAACCCTCTTCATATAGACAATATAGCGGCTGGATTAAAATGCCCGGCAAATAAATTATTGGCTATGGCTATGAAATTGGAACTGGCGGGTCTTATAAAACAACTACCGGGTAAATTTTTTGTAAGAAACTAATACAAACGTAATAAATAAATTTACATATTGTATTGCACAGATGAGCGCAGATTAGAAGATACAGATGGGCACAGATTTTTCCTGTTTCTATCTGTGCTAATCTTGTAGCATTTCATCTGTGTCAATCTGTGTATCAATGTAATAATAATGGTCGTAAGGATAAACGGCGAGAAAAAAGAATTTAAAGGCTCTATAACGCTAAGTGCCCTTCTAAAAAGATTGAAAATAGATAAACGCGCTGTGGTGGTAGAACTCAATCACAGGATTGTCAAAAAAGAGGCTTTTTCTAAAACATACTTGAAGGATAAAGATAATATAGAGATAGTTCATTTCGTTGGCGGAGGTGTTTTAATTGGCTAAATCTCTGGTTGTGGTGGAATCTCCCGCAAAGGCAAAAACCATAAACAAGTTTATAGGCGATGGCTTTAAGATAGTCGCCTCGCAGGGGCATCTGATAGACCTTCCAAAGAGTTCTATGGGCGTAGACATAGAAAATGGTTTCAAGCCCCAGTTTATTATTATACCTTCAAGAAAAAAGATATTCTCCGAGTTAAAAAAGGAAATCAAGGATAAGGAAAACCTCTATCTTGCTACAGACCCGGACAGGGAGGGAGAGGCAATAAGTTTCCACATAGCGGACAGAATAGGCTCAGGGAAAAAAATATTCAGGGTAACTTTTAATGAGATAACAAAAAAAGCGGTGGCTGAGGCTTTTAAGAACCCAAAGTCTATAGATAAAAATAAGGTTATGGCGCAACAGGCAAGAAGGGTGCTGGACAGGATAGTCGGCTACAGCCTGAGCCCCCTCTTATGGAAAAAGGTAGGCACAGGTTTAAGCGCCGGAAGGGTCCAATCGGTAGCAGTAAGGCTGATAGTTGAGAGGGAAGACGAGATAAAAGCGTTCATACCGCAGGAGTATTGGGAGCTGGAGGCAGAACTTTCAAATAAGGAAGAAAAAAGATTCATAGCTAAACTTGAAGCCTATAAGGATGAAAAGATTAAATTTAAAACAAAAACCGAGGTTGATTCGCTTTTGGACGTATTAAATAAAGAAAAATTTATAGTATGCGATATAAGACTAACCCAGAGAAAAAGGAATGCGCCAGCCCCTTTTACGACGAGCAAACTCCAGCAGGACGCTTATAATAAATTAGGTTTTCCCGCCTCAAAGACTATGCTCCTTGCCCAGCAGCTATACGAGGGCATTGATGTCGGCGAGGAAGACCCAAGCGGGCTTATAACCTATATGAGGACAGACTCTGTGCGGGTATCTACTGAGGCACAGCAGGAGGCGAAAGAATTTATAATTGAGAAGTATGGCAAGGAGTATTATCCGGAGGTGCCGAATGTGTATAAATCAAAACAAAGCAGCCAGGACGCCCATGAGGCTATAAGGCCCACAGCGGTTTTGAATACGCCTGATAAAATTAAAAAATTTCTAAAAGAAGACCAGTTTAAGTTATACGAACTCATATGGAAACGGTTTATGGCAAGCCAGATGAGAGAGGCACTCTATCGCATAACCACCGCGGATATTAAGGCTGGCGATTACCTGTTTCGCGCAATCGGCACAGAAGAGATATTTTCCGGCTTTAATATAGTCTATAAAGAAGAAGAGGAAGAAAAATGCGCTATACTGCCCGAACTTTCTCAAGGAGAACTCCTCAGCCTCATAAAACTTATACCAAGCCAGCATTTTACAAGACCGCCTGCCAGATATAATGACGCCTCTTTAGTAAAAACCCTTGAAGAGATGGGCATAGGAAGGCCATCTACGTATGCGCCCACCATACAGACCATAGTGGCAAGGCACTATGTCCAGCGGCTTAGCGGGGCATTAATTCCGACAGAGGTAGGTATTGTGGTAACCAGGTTGCTCCTGGAGCATTTTCCGAAAATCTTAGATTATGAGTTTACCAGAGAATTAGAGGATGAATTAGACGAGATAGAAGTAGGCAGGCTTGAGTATCTCAAAATCATGGATAATTTTTATAAAGGGTTTAACGACAGCGTCTTAGAGGCCCAGACTAAGATGAAGTCTATAAGAAAGGAGCAGATTCCCACAGATAAAGAGTGCGAGCTCTGCGGCGCTCCAATGGTGATTAAATGGGGCAGAAGAGGGAGGTTTTTAAGCTGTTCGACGTTTCCAAAATGTAAAGGCGCCCAGCCTATTCCCACAGGGGT
>CAZDNS010000102.1:0-5139 GCA_964506845.1 uncultured Planctomycetia bacterium
TGGAAAGAATTCTGGTTATAGATGATGATAAGGACCTACGCTTTAACCTTTCAAGTATCTTAAAGGATGAAGGCTATGATGTCCTTGCTGTAGGAGATGGAAGAGAGGCACTTAAGGCAGTAGAAAGAAATTGCCCTAATTTAGCCTTGTTAGATATTCGGCTGCCCGGTATGAATGGGATGGAGATTTTAGAGAAGTTAAAAAGAATTGATAAAGACTTGCTCATAATCATGCTTACCGCCTATGCAGAGGTAAAAGATGCAGTTAAGGCAATGAGATTAGGCGCATTTGACTATGTTACCAAGCCATTTGATAATGAAGAATTGATTCTTATCATTAAAAAAGCTCTTCAGACCCAGTATTTAAGCCGGGAAGTGGAACATTTAAGAAAGAAATTGGGCCAGATGTCCGCGCCAATAGAAGAGACGATGGGAGATAGCACGCAAATAAAACAAGTCCTAAAACAAGCTGAGATCATCGCGGCCACAAATATGACCGTGATACTTCAGGGAGAGAGCGGCACAGGAAAAGAAGTCATCGCTAATATGATCCATCAAAAAAGTAAAAGAAAAGGCGCACCCTTTATCGCTGTAGACTGCGCAGCCATACCTGATACATTAGTTGAAAGCGAACTCTTTGGTTATGAGAAGGGCGCTTTTACCGGGGCCGAGGAAAGGAAAGAGGGCAAATTTGAACAGGCCAATGGCGGCACTCTGTTCTTCGATGAGATCACCAATCTTCCTAATAGTATACAGATGAAACTTTTAAGAGCCGTCCAGGAAAGAAAATTTCAACACTTGGGTGGCAAGAAAGATATAAGCGTAGACGTGCGGATAATCGTGGCAACGAACATCAGGCTTTCCGAGGCCGTAAGGACGGGTAAATTTAGAGATGACCTCTTTCACAGGCTAAATGAGTTCCATATCGACCTTCCGCCTTTAAGAGAAAGAAAGGAAGATATCCCTGTTTTAATTAAATATTTTTTCCAAGAGGCGAATCAGGAACTTAATAAAGAGATAAAAGGATTTTCCAGTGAGGTAATGAGATTTCTTCTTGATTATCACTGGCCGGGTAACGTTCGGGAGCTAAAAAACGTAATCAAGAAAGCGGTTCTTTTGGCTGATTCTAAGGATATCACCCCTGCGTACCTTTCCTTAAATAATGGTAACCAACCCGCGCAATCTCAGCCGCAACCTCAAGCGCCAATAAGCCAGAGGGCGATGGTTGGGCCTCCTATAGCCCAAGCCACACCTGAGCCTAAAGAAGGCGCTTCGCTCAGAGAAGCGAAGGAAAAGTCCGCGGGACAGATTGAGGAGACAATGATTAAAAAGGCCCTGGTTAAAGCCGGTGGCAATAAAACCAAGGCCGCCAAGCTCCTTAAGATAGACCGCACCACGCTTTATTCCAAAATAAAAGAATTTCAAATCAAGCAATCTCCTTAAATCGACAACCCCGCGCCGTCATAAAACCGTAAGATAATTTGACCCCAATACGCATTAACTATGATAGGAGGCGTGAGGCGGATATGCGGTAAGCGTTCTTCGATTGGAGAGAACAGACGCCCTCTTTCCGCGTAACCTGGACAAGAGGAATACCCTTAAGCATCTTCTGAGTTTCGAAATGGTGTTTTTCGATAGGGGAATCTGAGTGTTTTGTCTCAACCAATAGCCATGGCGTGTCATCTTTTGTTATGAGAAAATCAGTCTCCCTCTTTTCTTTATCACGCACGTACCATAGATGATAATGGTCTCCCGTAGCGTCCGACCAAAAGGAGATGAGCGTTTTTAATTCGACGGCTATGAAGTTCTCGAATCGCTTTCCCTCGTCTTTTACGCGCGTCCAATCATAAAGATAGCACTTGGACGCCTTGAGAAGAGATCTCTTTATATTCCTGGTGTATGGGTGTATCCTGAAGGAAAGGTAAAAGTCTTCCAGGCGCTTCAAGTAGTTTTTCACCGTGGGAGGGCTTATCTCGAGATGGGACCCGAGAGACGATTCGGATATAGGACTGCCGGCCATTTCGGGCAGCAGCCTGTAAAGGTCGTAGATGTTTTCCCTATCGATTATTCTTGTCAGCTCGCCGATATCTTCCTTTATCACGGTGTCCATGTAATCCCTGGACCATTTGGCGTGGAAGCTCTTTGACTGGCGGGTGAACGGCTCAGGGAAGCCGCCGTATTCCAAGAGCGATGAAACGGCCTCGTTTTTTATGGGGAAGGATTCGAGCTTGAGGTTCATGAATGACTCCGCGGATTCGGGGGCGTGGTGAAAAGGCCTGCCTCCTCCGGCGACTTCCTCCAAACAGAGAGGGAAGATATGAAACGTAAAGAACCTTCCGGAGAGGCTGTCACCGGCGTGCCTGGATATGTCAAACTTTGCCGACCCGGTGACAATAAAATTATAGCGCTCTGATGACGTGTCGTAAATGCCTTTCAATATGTTCTTCCATCGAGGCATCTTATGTATCTCATCAAAGCACACCCACGGCTGTCCGTTACCCGTGCCAGGCCGATCGGCGGTGAAGAAGAGTTCATTGTCTTTATACCTGTTTCTTACGGAGCGAAGATCCCACAGGTAGTAAAGTTCTTCCGAGCGTTCTTGTTTTAATTTAAGCTTGGCGAGCGTAGTCTTGCCTGACTGTCTGGGACCTGTTATAAAACGCATCTGCCGGCCCCACTCTTTCGAGAATGCTATGTTGAATAGCCGGCGTTTGATCATGACATAAGCATACATTATGCCATTAGAAAAGTCAAACTATTTTAAACATGTATTTAAAATAGTCAATCACCAAAAAGCCCCCGGAGTTTCAAGAAAAATGAGCGCCCCCATTTTATGAAAACCGTAAGCAAATTCCAATATTTAATACAGTATCAATTCTGATTCGAGCGTACTCGGAAATGTTCTTGACTTTTTCCGAGTATCGTGTATACTTTAAGCATGCATAATAGGGCCATTTATAAAGAACTATGGGACGAGTTATCCGTGGACAAGCCAATGATTATGCTGGCTGGGCCGCGTCAGTCCGGTAAAACGACCTTCGGCCGGGAGATCGTAGCGAGAGATTTTTCCGATGCTGTCTATTTTAATTGGGATCTGGCAAAGGATAAACAAAGGCTTATTGCCGACCCCGCTTTCTTCTCCAAAGAGCCCAGAAGCAGTGTTTCGTCAAGGCCCCTTGTCATCCTGGATGAAATTCATAAGTACCGCGACTGGAAAAATTATCTCAAAGGTATTTATGACCAGTTCGCGGGTGAGTATCAGTTTCTTGTGACAGGCAGCGGCCGACTGGAGCTCTCCCGTAAGGCGGGGGATTCACTTGCCGGGCGTTTTTTAAAATTCCATATTTTCCCTTTTACGCTGGCAGAGCTTTCAAGCCGCCGCAAGACACTAAAAGATTTTATGAGTAATCCGCTGGAGGGGTTTGATGACGCCCCGGCAGGGGAAACCGCGCAGACATTTAAATCCCTTTGGGAGTTAAGCGGTTTTCCGGAGCCTTTTATAAAAGGCAAAAAGTCCTTTTGGTCAATATGGTCGACGGCGTACGGCCAGCAGATCGTCCGCGATGACTTAAGAACCGTTGCCGATATACGTAATCTTGATACGGTTGAGACCCTTTTTGCGCTCCTGCCTTCGCGGGTGGCAAGCCCCTTATCCATGAATAACCTGGCCGGGGACCTGCAGGTCGCCTTTGATACGGTCAAAAACTGGCTTCTTCTTTTTGATTCTTTTTATCTGACCTTCCGCATATCCCCCTGGACCCAAAAGATCTCAAGGAGTATTCTTAAGGAGAAAAAGATATATCTCTTTAATTTTCCGGTTATCGATGACGAGGCCTCGCGTTTTGAGAATTTAACAGCATTAGAATTCTTAAGGGCCGTTGAGGCATGGAACGATCATGGGCGGGGAAACTTTAGCCTTTATTATCTCAGGAATAAAGACAAACAGGAAATTGATTTCCTTATCGCGGAAAATAACCGGCCGTTTCTTTTGGTGGAAGCCAAATTATCCGATGATGCCCCTGCCGCAAGCCTTTTTGCTTTTCAGAAATTACTTAATGTCCCGGCCGTCCAGCTGGTTAAGAAGGATGGGGTAAAAAAAGTTTACAGAAATGGGAAGAACAGTATTTTGGTTGTCACCGCGCACCGCTGGCTTTCGGCGTTGCCTTAGGCAGGCATAAAGAAAGAGAAATAGGTATTATATCTTCTGATTTTATGGAAAGTATAAGACCCTTCCTTTAAAGGTTTAGGAAGGTCTATCCCTTCTGGATAGAACACTTTCCTAACCACTGAAAATCGCTTAAAAGTTATCGCGAAGCGATTTTCTTGAAAATAAGCTAACCTTCCTGTAGAAGCTGTAAGCAAATTCCCACAAAAGCGTAGAAAGAGTTTTACATTTTGGTTCTTTCGCCCTAAATGCGAAAGAACCAAAAAAACTCACCCGAATTTATTCTTTCCCCATCTCTCTGTAACTCAAGTTAAATCAATGAGATACGGAATAGAATCCCCCAATATAAAAAAATCTTTCGAAAGGTGTACTGTATGGCACACTTGTTGCTTAACTATATAAGTATGGATAGAGTGTTAGTAGTTGATGATAACAGGGATTTGGGAGAGTTGACCTCAGAGATTCTTGAAGAAAGAGGTTTTAAGGTAAATATTGCCTTTGATGGAGAATCTGCTTTGGCAAGAATTAAGCAAGAGCCATATGACTTGATGATTTTAGACTATAGGCTTCCCAGAATGTCAGGTTTGACTGTATTAGAAAGGACTCTTCGCATCAGGCCCAATTTGAAAACCATTATGATTTCTGCTTTTGGAGATGATTCTACCAGGGCCAGGGCACAAGAATTAGGGGCTTATGGTTTTTTAGATAAGCCTTTTAAGATAGATGGGTTGGTGAAGGTGGCAAAGAAAGCCTTAAATAAAGGTATTTAAGAAATAAAAATAAGAGATTGCTTCGGCTGACTTCGTCAGCCTCGCAATGACAATCACTCTGTCATTGCGAGGAGCGGAGCGACGAAGCAATCTCAAAGACGAAAGGGGGTGATTTACATGGCAGTCGAAAAAGCGATTGGTTCTTCCAGCTTGGTCGAGGTTATTGACCGTATCCTGGACAAGGGCGTGGTAGTTGACGCTTGGG
>CAZDNS010000103.1:0-5055 GCA_964506845.1 uncultured Planctomycetia bacterium
TTGGAGAGGTTGATGAGTTCGTCTTTGAGGTTGGTGATGTGCTGGTCTTTTTCAAATAAGGTATTAGATTTGCGAGAAAGTTCATTGACAACATTATCAAATCTAGTTTTTAGGCCATTAAGTTCGTTGGTTAAATTGTTTAATTCTTTTTCTCTCTTTTTTAAATTTTCTATTTCTGTCTCATATGAGGTAATAATAAAATGCTTATTTTTAATCTCCTCTATTAATTTGTCATTCTCAAAATTTGATATTTTTTTAAATTCTTGAAATAGGTCAAATATTATACCTTTAATTGTTTCTATGGGATGATTTTTGATTAAGGTATATATAACATCTGATAAAATCTCATATAATCTCCCACAATTATCTAAACCTTTATCAACGCTAAAAGAACCCTTTCCAAGCAAAGAATTAGATAGCTTCCATGGAAAATGTTTAGCCAAAAATAATAATCTATTTCTTTCTATATAAAATTGGGCGAGATTTTCATCTCCAGAGCCGTGGAAGATATGGTAGGCCTTGCTGTCTGGAACAAATAATAATTTATAGCCAGCTTTTCTAAGTCTGTATGACATATCCACATCTTCACCATAGATTATAAAATCTTCATCAAATAGACCAACTTGGTCTATATATAATTTTCTATATAAAACAGACGCACCGCAAAGACTGGGCACTTTTTCAATCTCATTATATAAACCTTTTTCTCTCCCTGCTCCCCGCTCTCCCCAATAGAAATTAGGAAGCTCGTAATGCCCGGCATTTTGAATACATCTTCCGTCAAATGTAAGTATTTTGCTGCCACAAGCAGCTATATTTTTGTCTTTTTCAATAACTTCGATTAACTCCATAAGCCAATTTTTATCTACCTTGATATCGTTATTTATCGAAGCGATATATTCGCCCTTTGCGCTTTTAATTCCTAAATTATTTGCCTTGCAATAGTTATTTATATCATTTTTGATTACTTTAACGTTATGATATTTTGCCCTGACGAAAGCTATGGAATCATCCGTTGAATAATTATCAACCATAATAATCTCAAATTTATTCTTTGGATAATTTATTTTAAAAAGTGAGCCAAGGCATTTCTTTAAATATTTTTTGCCATTATAATTAACTGTAATTATTGACACAAAAGGATATTTTTTATTCATTATTCTCCTAATTTATTTGGAATTTGTCGAAATAAGTTCGAAACAGATTCTTTGACGCATCGACACTCTGATACTTTGATACCATTAAGTTATGGCAATTCCCATTTCCACTCATGTTCGCAGTAAACTGTCCCATGGTCTTTTAAATCAGATAGAATCTTAAAAGGGTAAATACCATGATTACAAGTTATAACTCTCTTTTTTCTTATATCAAATAATCCTGCAGAGATGAGATAATTCCCATCCAGTAAAAGGATTTCAGGATAAATTAAAGCGACTTCTTTTTTGCTGGGTTCTAATTTTCTAAATGCGCCGTGACAATATATACCATCCTCTCTAAAGATTCCAACCCATAGAAGATAATCGCTAGAAAGAGCACCTGCCAGATGAATTCTTAACTTTAGGGTTTCGTTGGTCTTAAAATGGGATTTTGGCTTATCATTAGTATCTAAAATCTCAGTTCCTTTAATATCAATATTATTTTGTAGCCTTGTTCTCTCTCTCCAGAAGTTTTTTAAGGCTCTTAAGCATAGAATATCATCATAATTTGAAGATTTAATTTGAACATTGTCATTCCATACAGATTTCATATTAAACAGTTGATTGTTAATATTTCTACCAGAAATCTTAAATTTATATAATCCGCTGTGATAGTTATATGCTAATATCTCTTTTTTATCCCAGATTGCAACAGAAAGGCGATAATTACTTGGCAGCAATGGTATGGCTTTATATCTTATACTAAACCATCCGCTATCTTTGTTCAAATAATCCATTTTATAGCCATCAAATAGAGTGTTTGGGCCGTAGCAATAAACACCATCTTCTCTAAAAATGGCTATACCAAAATGAGGTTCTCTGACTTTTTCATTTACAGTAAACTCTGCTTTTACTATAAAATCCTCGCAAGGTTTAATACTTTTAGTTTCTCTTTCTTTATAATTTAATATTCTGACTGAATTTATTATAGCCTCTTTAGTTCCTTCTGCCTTGCCCCATTCCTCTTTATACGCCCACCATTTAAGTAAAGTACTTGTCATAGGTGTTTTGAAAATTTTTTTTCACTCAAAAGTTTCTGGTAACATTGTAGTGCTACTTCTGGAATGCCGTTATATTCAATCCTGCCATCTTCCAATACATAAACCTCATCGCAAATCCTTTCTATAAAACCCATATCCTGAGTTGAAAAGACCATTGTCTTACCTTGTTTTTTGAAATTATACATTGCCTCAAGACATTTTTTTTGAAAAGAGCAATCCCCCACAATAATAATCTCATCTACCAGCAAAATATCAAAATCAACATGTATTGCTACGCTAAAACCAAGGCGTAATCTCATACCCAGAGAATATGTTTGTAAGGAGGCTTTTAAAAATCCATCTAATTCCGAAAAATTGACTATGCTTTTAAATTTTGTTGATATTTCTTTTTCTGTCATTCCCAAAAAGAGCCCATTCAGATATATATTTTCCCTTCCAGAGAGTTCATTTTTAAATCCAGCTCCTAAAGTAAGTATGCTTGAAACTCTGCCATTTATATTTATCTGCCCCTCAGAAGGAGTGCATACCCCTGCAAGTATATTTAAAAGAGTGGTTTTCCCTGCGCCATTTCTTCCAATAATTCCGACAATTTTACCTCGCGCAATTTCCATATTAATATTTCGTAAAGCCCAGTATTCTTCGGTAAACCTTTTATCGGAAAATCCAGATAATAATTTTGCGAATGGATTTTCAGCGTGATATTTTATAAGAAATTTTTTGCCTATATTTTCTAATTTAACCACATTCATATGTTATAAATAATCAGAAAAGGTTGGCTCTAATTTTTTAAAGGTTAAAAGTCCTATGACGAAAACCATAACCGAGCAAAAGACAGGATATAGTAAAATACTTAAAAAAAAGTTTATGTTACTCTGATTCAAGGTATTTATATAACCTTTCAAGAAAATAACTCTGTATAAAGTTATTAAGCCTACAAAGGGATTCAATAAGTAAAGTTTAAAAAAACCTTCTGACATTCCTTTAACTATATCAATAGGATAGAATATCGGGGTTAAATAAAAAATAATCATTATAAAAAGTTCAACTATATATCTTACATCCCTATATTTTATATGCAAGCTACTTACAACAAAACTAATGCCCAATATGAGAATAATTTCTAAAAATATAACAAAGGGTAAAAAGAAAATTAAATAACTATATTCTACATTAAAAAATGCAAAGATAATAAACATTACCATTAAAGCAATAATAAAATTTATGAGATTTGATAAAGCAATGGAGATAGGAATGATTTCTCTGGGAAAATAGACATTTTTAACAAGAGCGCCACTATCTGAGATTCGGGTAGTTGCTGAAGATATTGAACCCGCGAAGTAATTCCAGGGAAGAATACCCGTCACAAAAAAAACTGAATATGGATAACCAGGTACGCTTATTCTAAGAAGTTTTGAAAAGATAACTATGAAGATTATAATAAGAAAAAGTGGCATTAAAAATATCCACAAAATACCTAAAAATGGATACCTATATTGCACCGCAAGATCTTTAACGGCTACTTGCCAAATCAGATCTTTATATTTTATTAAAATTTTTAATTCGGAAAGAAACTGCTTAACCAAAGATTAGGAAGTTCGGTTAAATAAATTCATTTATTTGATTAGAGTTTACCACTGATGGTTAATTTGTCAATCCAAAATTTATTATTTATCGGGAAGGATTTTTGGGTAGGAGCAGGGTTATTCTACTATATCGCCTACTATAGATTCTACCTTTATGCCGAGCCTGGAAAGATATTTTATGCCTTTATCAAGGTTGTCTTTAGAGCCTTCTATCTCCAACGACATCTCGCCTATTGTCTCGGTAACCTTGGCGCGTCTTATATTTGGAATAAGGTCAAATTTCTTAGACATTGTGTAGATGACGGGCTTTTTGATAAGTTTCTGGGATTGATAAAGTAACTTGATTTAAGTTGGTGATGCAGATATAATCTTAATATAAGGCTAAGATTCTCTTCTATGGCTATGCCATCTTAATCTTGGATTTCTGCAAGATTGCCATAGAGTGCGGGGCAAATATTGTTTTTATCTTCTCATATAGCATAACGTCAGATTTTAGTACTATTTCTGATTTTAGAAAATATGTTCAATGAATAAAAATAGTCGGGCTCAGATAAAAATACCCTTTTGGCAAAAGATAACACTTGTAACATTTGGGGTATTCCTGAGCCTTGCTTTGCTTGAGATAGGACTACGCCTGGGAGGATTTACTATCCTCTCTTTACAGGAATACAGGAACATTGTTTCTATCAGACAAAGGGGTGAATATCGCATCCTATGTTTAGGAGAGTCTACCACGCAAGGCCAATACCCGCCTTTCCTCGAAAAGATATTAAACCAGCATAATATTGGCATAAAGTTCAGTGTCATTGATAAAGGCATAGTAGGAACGAACACATCCGCTATCTTAAGTCAGGTAGAATCTTACCTCAATAAATACCAACCTAATATGGTAGTAGCCATGATGGGGATAAATGATCAGGGTAAGCATATACCATATGAGAAACCCTCTTCCTCAAAGACAACCCTGTTCTTTAGAGCCTTAGGAACATACAAGTTGGCCAAGTTAATTTGGCTGCATATGGTAACTAAGACAAGGGAGATAAGTTTGGTTAAGTTACGCAACGGTATAAAACCAAACAAGGAGCACCAGTCTAATCCTCTTGCTGTTGGGTTAAAACAGGCTCACGACAAAGAGAAAGATACTATTCTAAACGAAGAAACATTCAAGAAAGCCATTGCAATTAATCCAGAGAATGAGTGGGCATATGTCGAGCTTGGATGGCTATACAGAAAACAGGGCAAATTCCAACAGGCAGAGGAGTACTTTAAGAAAGC
>CAZDNS010000104.1:0-5043 GCA_964506845.1 uncultured Planctomycetia bacterium
ATTGGCGGACTCTGTGCGCTGTCATATTAAAAATTAATTTGACAGCGCACTAGGGGCGAAGCAAATTTGATCCTGAGGCGGCGTTAAATCCGCCGAAGGCGGATAGCCGCTGAAGGACATTTACCTATCCAAATCTGCCAGAGATATAATCCTCTGTAGTTTTATTTTTTGGCTTTGTAAAGATATCCTGTGTCCTGTCGAATTCTATAAGCTCTCCTAATAGCATAAAACCTGTATCACCTGATACCCTTGCCGCCTGCTGCATATTATGCGTAACTATTATTATAGTATAGTCTTTAACAAGGGAATACATTAGTTCCTCTATTCTCTGACTTGCCTGTGGGTCCAAGGCCGAACAGGGTTCGTCCATAAGCAATATATCCGGTTTTACCGGCAGGAGCCTGGCAATACAAAGCCGCTGCTGCTGCTCAAGCGATAGATTAAGGGCAGAGGTATTGAGCCTATCTTTAAGTTCATCCCACAATAATACCTCTTTTAAGCATTCCTCAGCTATTTCCGGCAATCTCTTCTTATCAGTCTTATTATGGATTCTTAATCCGAAGACAATATTTTCAAATATTGTAAGAGGAAATGGATTAGGCCTCTGAAAGACCATCCCTACTTTCTTGCGCAGCTGAACCAGATCCACTGATAAATGCAATATGTCGTTACCGTCGATTAAAACCTGCCCGTTAGTCCTGGCCCCTTCAATAAGATCATTCATTCTATTAAAAACGCGCAGCAACGTAGATTTACCGCAGCCAGAAGGGCCGATAATGGCTGTAATCTTTTTCTCTTCTATGGCAACATTCACATCTTTAAGCGCCTGGAAATCACCATACCATAAATTTAGGTTATTTACTGTAATTTTCTTATCCACAGCCATCTGTGTTTAACCAAATCTTCCTGAGATATATCCTTCTGTCCGTTCATCAAAAGGAGAAGTAAAGATTTTATCTGTATTATCTACCTCAATAAGCTCACCCATCAAGAAAAAGGCAGTCCTGTCTCCTACCCGGGCAGCCTGTTTGGTATTATTGGTTACCAGGACGATGGTATATCTTTTCTTTAACTCCTTCATGGCTTCTTCAACCTTAGCCGTTGAGATGGGGTCAAGCCCTGAACAAGGCTCATCAAAAAGAATAACCTCAGGCTCAACTGCCAGCGCCCTGGCAATGCAGAGCCTTTGCTGCTGCCCGCCAGAGAGTTTCATTGCCGGCTGGTCCAGGCGGTCCTTTACCTCACCCCAGAGATACGCTGCCATCAAGCACCTCTCAGCCATTTCTGATAGGATCTGCCTGTTATTCACCCCATACCTTCTCGGCCCATAAGCAATATTATCAAAGATAGATAGAGGCAAGGGAACCGGTAATGCAAAGACCATCCCCACTTTTTTTCTTAACAAGCCTACATCTACGCCGTTTTCATAAATATTCATCCCGTCTAAATAAACCAAGCCTTCCGACCTGGCCTTTGGATTTAAGTCATTTAATCTGTTTAATGACCTCAGGAAGGATGTCTTGCCGCTGTTAGCCGGGCCGATTATACTCAGTATCTCATTTTCCAAAACCTCTATAGATAGGGACCTCAAGGCATGAATATTGCCAAACCAAATGTTTAAATTCTCTGTAGAAATTTTGCTCTTTGCTCTTTGCTCTTTGCTCTCTTTGCTCCTTGCCTCTACCACTTCTTTTTTCTCCTAAAGTGTGAACGGACAATAATAGCTATTAAATTCATAGAGAGGACCAAAACAACTAATACCAGGGCAGTGCCATAACGGACCTCTAATTTCACATTCGGTACTTGAGTTGAGATTACATAGAGATGATAAGGCAGGGCCATCACCTGATCAAATACAGACTTAGGAAGCTTGTGTAAATAAAAAGCAGCTGCGGTAAATAAAATCGGCGCAGTCTCTCCTGCGGCCCTTCCAATCCCTAAAATAGTGCCGGTGAGTATCCCTGGTAAGGCATGAGGCAGGACAGCATAACGGATTGTCTGCCATCGGGTTGCGCCCAGGGCGAGGCTAACCTCGCGGAAGCCCAGCGGGACGCTGTCTAATGCCTCTTTGGAGGTAGTAATAATCACAGGTAGGATCATGATAGCCAGGGTCAAAGACCCAGCTAATATAGAGGTGCCGAATTTCAAAAAAATAACAAACAAACCCAGGCCAAATAACCCATATACTACGGATGGAACACCTGCTAAATTAATTATAGCCAATTTTATCAACCTGGTTAGCATGTTGTCCCTGGCAAATTCTGTAAGATAAATCGCTGAAAGTACGCCTACGGGTAGTGCGAATATTATTGTGCCCAGCACTAAATACAATGTCCCCACTATTGCAGGGAATATACCGCCTTCTCTCATGCCCATGCGCGGCGCCGAAGTTAAAAATTCCCACGAAATACAGCCTATGCCGTTTTTGATGATAATGACAATGATAAGCGCTACAGGAATAATTACCAAAAGATTAGCCAAAAATAAAAAAGAAAAAGCTATTCTTTGTGTAGTCTTATAATTCAATATAGTAGGAAATCCCTTTTTTAAAGTGATTACACAGATTGGCTTAGATTACACAGATAAATCTCTAATCTGTGCAATCTGCCTTTAAAATCTGTGTAATCAGCGAACGAAGTGAGCTAATTTAACCCTGTACCCTTTTAGTTGGCCCATTAGAAAATCCTCTATCTCTAACGGGGTGAACGATGCAGGAAATAATCCGCAACAAGATTTACTATAAAGGTAATAACAAATAAAACCAAACCGATGGTAAATAAGGCAAAATAGTGATCGCTTCCCTGAACAGTCTCTCCCATCTCAGCAGCGATGGTAGCTGTTAAGGTGCGGACCGGCTGCAATATGCTTGTAGGAATCCTGGCAGCATTTCCTGTAACCATCATAACTGCCATGGTCTCTCCAATTACCCTGCCTATGCCAAGCATTACCGAAGCTACAATGCCTGATGAGGCAGCAGGCACAATCACCCGGTATATTGCCTGCCAATGTGTTGCCCCTAATGCCAAGGCAGCCTCTTTATATCTCTTGGGAACAGAGGTTATGGCGTCTTCTGCAATGCTTACAATAGTAGGCATTGCCATAAAGGCAAGGATTATAGAGCCGGTGAGCGCCGTCAATCCAGTTGAGAGATGAAACATCTTTTTAACAAGCGGCACCAATATCATTATCCCGATAAAGCCGATGACTACGCTGGGTATTGCAGCTAAAAGCTCAACACCGGATTTTAAAAATTCCTTTATCCTGGGAGACGCCACCTCAGAGATATACACACTGGAGGCTACTCCCAGAGGAACCGAGATTACCGCAGCGCCAATGGTAACTAATGTAGAGCCTAAGATAAGCGGAAGGATTCCAAATCGTGGCGGCTCAGAGATAGGATACCACTCTTTGCCAAGAAGGACACTGCCTAAAGAGGTTATCTTAAATACGGAAAAGCCTTCCTTGACAAGAAAAAGGAAGATTAATACCACAAAAACTATTGAGATCAATCCGCTAAAGATAATTGCCTTTTCAATAAAAAATCCGAATATCTTACTTCTTGTCCATTTCTTTCTGAGCATAACCGGACTCGGCTTGAGCCCTTACCTTTTAACAGGCATTATTGGCACAAAATCTATATCAAGGACTACCTCTTGCCCTTCATCGCTTAGGACAAAATCCAGGAATTCTTTCACCAATCCCTGGGG
The DNA here is from genome assembly GCA_964506845.1 of uncultured Planctomycetia bacterium. GTDB lineage: Bacteria > Omnitrophota > Gorgyraeia > VGKN01 > VGKN01 > CAZDNS01. Next base: position 3,708 of record CAZDNS010000104.1, read on the forward strand.
TTCGCCATTAGTATACATAAAAAGGGGCCGAGAGATAGCATATCTTCCCTCTATAACATTCTCTATGGTTGGCAGAATATAAGGACTATTACCGTCCCTGGCTACCGCCACTGCCTTTTGAGCAGGACTAATGTAGCCCATACCATAGTAACCTATGGCCTGAGGATTTCCTGCCACCTCATCAGCAATTGCCTGTGAAGAAGGCATAAGCAATGCAGAGTGGGCAAACTCATCCTTATTCTCCAGATTATTCTTTCTTATGATATGCTCCTTAAAATAGACGTGCGTGCCTGAGTTTACTTCTCTGGATAGAATGACTATTTTGGAATCCCTGCCCCCGAATTCTTTCCAATTTGTTATCCTGCCGGTAAAGATACCGGCTAACTGGTCAATAGTTAGTTTATCCACAGGATTTTCCGGATGCACTACAACTGCTAAGCCATCCAAGGCAACCGTAAACTCCGCAGGATTTATGCCTCTTTGACGTGCCAGGTCCATCTCCTTCTGTTTCATCTTGCGCGAACACGCAGCAATGTCACATGTCTTATTTAAAAGCGACGCTATCCCTGTTCCAGAGCCTCCTCCTGTAACAGCGGCAAAGCCTTGAGGGTGTTTTTTCGTAAAGCCTTCGGCCCAGGCCTGCCCCAGATTAACCATGGTATCTGAACCTTTTATTTGAATCATATCCTGCGAATAGCTATCTCTGGCCAAAATTAACGACATTAAAATAATCAACAAAAGATATTGAAACTTTCTCATTTTATAATACCCCCTTTTTTAAAGAAAAGGATACCACAGAAATAGCGGGGATGGAAGAAAAAAGTTTTAGAATGGGATTTTAGTATGCCCTTAGATGTCTTTTTGCCTCTTGCAACCTCTGCGGAAATTCATCCTTCCTAAACTCTGAAGCCCACCCTCTCATGGTAATCCAGCCCCCAAAGCGAATCAGGTGGTTACGCCAGGGCCTATACCACTTTTTCCATCCTGCTTTAATATTATGCAAAAAGAAAATCAGGGCCGGAAAAGAAAATATATTCAGGCCTATCATAAACACATATTTGAACTGATAGAACTTGCCCATCATCCTCCTGATGGATGTCTGCATCTCTTCGGCGCTCATAGGCTCATCCGGCTCAAATAAAGGAAAATTGCCGTCATAATATTCCCAGCCTACGTCCTGGATTGGATAGACCCTGTTTTGCCTCTCGAGTCTTTGCCTTAATCTCGTCCCTGACAAAGGAACCGGCAGTAAAACCTGTATGGTATCTATCTTGGCTTTTTTTATAAATCTCTTGATGCGTTTCACGCGTTCTCCTGCCGTCATTCTGAAATTCAC
>CAZDNS010000105.1:0-4908 GCA_964506845.1 uncultured Planctomycetia bacterium
TTATAGGAGGTTTTCTCCTAAAATGCATCAGTTACTTAACGGGGAGCAGTATAAAAAGGGTTTAATTACCAATTACCAATTAACCAATTACTGATTTTGAATGAAAGAAGTTATCGTTGTTCTCGATTTCGGCTCTCAATATAATCAACTCATAGCCAGGCGCATAAGGGAAAAAAACGTCTATTCGCAAATCCTGTCCTTTAACACAGATTTTAAGACCCTAAAGCAGCTCTCTCCAAAAGGCATTATATTATCAGGTGGCCCTGCCAGTGTTTATCAAAAAGGTGCCCCTCGAATAGATATGCGCATATTTAAATTAGGTGTTCCTATTTTAGGTATCTGTTACGGTATGCAGGCGATGGTCCACGCCTTGAAAGGGAGGGTTTCTCAGACTAAGAAGAGGGAATACGGCTCTGCCTCTTTGCTCATCGATGATTCAAAAGACCTTTTTTTAGGCATCCCGCGTGAGATTACCTGCTGGATGAGCCATCAGGATATAGTTGAGCGCCTGCCTGAGGGTTTTGAAAGGCTCGCCCATACTAGTGATACCCTCTTTGCAAGTATTGCAAACCGGGAAAGAAAACTTTACGGCGTGCAGTTTCACCCTGAGGTTGTGCATACGCAGTACGGCTCTGATATAATAGAAAATTTTTTATATAAGATATGCCACTCTAAAGGGCTCTGGACAATGGAGTCCTTTATTGAGGATGCCGTAAAGAGGATAAGAGAAATTGTCAAAAAGGAAAGGGTGCTGTGCGCCTTAAGCGGGGGAGTGGATTCCTCGGTTACAGCCGTACTCCTTAATAAAGCAATAAGCAAGAGGCTTAGTTGTATCTTTGTGGATAACGGCCTGTTAAGAAAGAATGAAACGAAGATAGTGCGCGATACCTTCCTAAAAGGTAAGAAACTAAACCTTAAGATAGTAGATGCAAGGGAGATATTTTTAGGCCGGCTTAAGGGTGTAACAGACCCTGAGCAGAAGCGTCGAATAATAGGAAATGAATTTATAAGGGTCTTCGAAAGGGAGGCAAGGAAATTAGGCAAAATAAAATTTTTAGCCCAGGGCACGCTTTATCCTGATGTTATCGAGAGTATGTCAAGTTTCGGCGGACCATCAAGCACAATCAAGACCCATCATAATGTAGGCGGCCTGCCAAAGGATATGAAATTTAAACTCATCGAGCCGCTTCGGGAATTATTTAAGGATGAGGTAAGACTGCTGGGTAAAAAACTCGGCCTTCCGGATAATATTGTTTATCGCCAGCCATTTCCGGGCCCGGGCTTAGCAGTAAGGATAATAGGCGAGATCACGGAAGAAAATCTCAAAATCCTTAGAGATGCGGATGAGATAGTAACAGAGGAAATTAGAAAGGCCGGTCTATATAAAGCGCTCTGGCAGTCTTTTGCGGTTTTGCTCCCCATAAAGAGCGTGGGGGTTATGGGTGATGAAAGGACATATGAAAAGGTTATTGCCATAAGGGCGGTTGAAAGCGTGGACGCTATGACTGCCGACTGGGCAAAATTGCCTTACGAACTTTTAAACAGACTCTCAAACAGGATAATAAACGAGGTAAAGGGCGTAAACCGTGTTGTCTACGACATAAGTTCCAAACCGCCTTCGACGATTGAATGGGAATGAAACAATGCATAGTAATTGGTAAATGGTGATTGGTAATTAGTAAGAAAGGAAAACATAATGGTTTCGCAAGAGATAATTAAGTTTGCAAATGAAAACCCTGCGTGTTTTATGGCAACAGTAGATAATGACCAGCCGAGGGTAAGGGGAATGCTTTTATTTTCCTGCGATGAAAACGGATTTATATTTTCAACAGGAAAGCCCAAAAATATTTATAAGCAGCTTGAGAAAAATCCAAAACTTGAGATATGTTTTTATTCAGCCGCTCAAAATAGGATGATGAGGGTATCAGGAAAAGCGGAATTTCTGGACGATATCAGTTTGAAAGCCAAAATCTTGGAGGCGCGGCCATATCTAAAGCCATTGATTAAAACACCGGATAACCCAATGTTTATTACCCTTCGCATAAGCCACGGCAAGGCGTGCTTCTGGACGATAGAAACAAATATGCAACCAACGGAGTTTATAGAGTTTTGAGAGAAAATGGGAAGTGTCCCGAATAAATCCGAATAAATGAAAAGTTCTTACTTTCGTCCTTGACGATTTCCTTACTTTATAGTATACTTATTTCAGGAGGTGAGGTAAAATGACGGTTACCATGACAGCAAAAAATCAAATAACTATACCAAAGAAGATAACAGAGGCGTTGGGCTTAGAAAAGGGTTCTATGTTTGACATAGAGGTCTCTAAGAATGCAATAGAACTCATTCCCCTTGAGACAAAGGAGAAGGTATTTACAAATGAAGAATATGCGAAATTAGAGATCATTGCAGCCAAGGAAAAGGGGAAAGAAAAGCGCATAACAAAAAAGTTCATCAATAATTTAAAAAAAGGGAAAGTCTAATCAATGCCTTTGCAGCTTTATTACAGACCTTCCTTTAAAAGGAGCCTCAAGCGTCTTGGTTATGAACAGAAGAAAATGGTAGGATTGATACTTGAATCTTTAGCTGTTTATTATTCTAGTGAGTGTAATCTCTTAGAAGCACAGAAGATAGCTCCACGATTTTTTTATAAACAACTAAGAAAGCCCTATTATGAAGCCGGTATCGAAGGAACCATCCGAATCATTATAAGACGAGATGATGAGAATTGTATTGCAGTATTAGCCGGTAATCATGACCAGATAAGACAATTTCTAGCCAGCGCGTAAGTTTTCCTAATAAAATCAAGAGTTTTAAAAAAATGGGAAGTATCCCGAATTATAATTATAATAGAATATGGATTAAGAAATGACTAAGAAAGAATTTATTAGAAGAGTTGTAAATGAAAAAAAAGATTTACTGCAGGAGTTTATAAACGTACTTAAGAGGAAAAAAATTTCTTTCTGCATTATTGGAGGGCTTGCTGTCAATGCATATACAGAGCCGGTTGTAAGTTTAGATATGGATGTTGTAATTGTGGTTAATCGTTTAAACGAATTGCTGGGTTTAATAGAGAAAAAATATACGATTAAAAAATATCCGCATAGCATAAATATAGCATGCCCATTATCGGATTTACGCATTCAGATACAGACTGACCGGAGATATCAGGATTTTATTCCATGTGCAACATATAAAAAGGTATTGGGATATAGACTTCCGGTTGCAACAATAGAGGATGTATTAAAAGGAAAAAGCTGGGCAGCCCTTGATAAAACAAGGCGCCCAAGCAAGCGCCAGAAAGACTTAGCCGACATACTTCGCCTGATTGAAACCAAAAAATCCCTTGCTTCTTTGATTCCATATTCTTTAAAGAGAAGATTGAAATTCTAATTATGAAAATGTCCCACCTCGTAGGTGGGACAGGCTGGATATAAAAGATATAAATATGGGAAGTGTCCCGAATTAACCAAGAAAGACTTAGCCGACATCCTCCGCCTAATTGAAACCAAAAAATTCCTTATTCGCCTTGTTCCTGTATCGTTAAAGAAAAGACTAAGATTTTAAATATAGTTATTGGTTATCCCGAAGTTTTTCTTACGAAGTTTCTACATTCGGGATAAGTTATTAGGAATAAGTAAATATGGGAAGTGTCCCGAATTATTTGTATATCGCATATAGGGTATAAATAAAATGCATAAAAAAATAAAATTACCATCTTTTTTTATCATTATTTTTATAATCTTTGTACAATTTGTATATGCAGACGAATATAAGCGGTCGTATAAATTTAGGTCGATTCATATTGAAAGAAATGAACTACTTAAAATAGCGACAGAAATATTCCTATATGTAAAAAATATAAATGGTAATGTTATCGAAACCGAGGGGTATCTAGAATTAGGGGACGACGATTATTCAACGAATCTAAACCTTCCATTAGATCAAAATATCTATGAAAAATTTCCAAGGGTATCTTACGATGGTTCTTTACGTATTACTGCTTATAATGGTTTAGTTTCATATGTTAGTTTTCGATTGGCTGATTACTCGCGAGAACTTACTGTTATAGGAACAAGTAACGATCATGTTATCGGAGTAATTAAAGTAGTCCAAGAAAAGTTAGAACCATATGAATCTCAATTCAGTGGATACGGATTCCGATTTATTTTGGCCATTATTTTCTTAACTTTATTTATATTATTAATAACTCCAAATTGGTTTCATCTTAAGGATAGGGATCAAGTAATTCTAGTTATAGTATCTACAATTGTAGTTAACTTGGTGCCCTGGCTACCATTTTGGCCGAAAGTGTTTCCGGGTTTTTTGGCTGGAATTGAAAATAGATCATTTCTTGAAAGAAATGCCGCGCTTTTTACTTTTTTGGGGCTTGTGATTAGCATGCTTATCCCAATTGGGAATCTTGTAAATCGCTATCGTAGTCGTAAAAGAAAATAGATTTTACCATTTCACTTATTTTGCTCTCTCACCACCCGGAGACCGCTTACATCGATTCGGGGGACACAATACTTAATTGTTATAAAGGGTTCCCTGCGAGTGAGTTTTTGAGTCACATCTTGAAAATTTGAGTGGGCATGGTCTCCGAGTGAAAGCGAGGAGGAGCGAGAATTTTCACGAAGCGAAGCGAGACACGCTGGGGCGAGCAAGCGTTGTGGCGAGAAAATCCCGAAGCAAGGGAAAATTTCAATAAAGAGGATGTGTCCCTAATTAACAACATGCAACCAACTGAGTTTATAGAGTTTTGAAAATATGGGAAGTGTCCCGAATAAACCTTGCGAGTGGGTTTTTGAGCCATATCTTTATAATTGAATAAGTCAAAAGCAACCAATTCGCGAAGCGAGCATAAGGAGCGCAAGGAGTAAGCTTATGAGGCAAGACTTCTCCGTAAGT
>CAZDNS010000106.1:0-4901 GCA_964506845.1 uncultured Planctomycetia bacterium
AATCCGCCTCGAGCGAAGCGAGAGACCGCTCGGTCAAATTCAACGAGAATTTGACCGGCTTAGCGGGGTATCCCAAATTTTGCCTGCCGAAGGCGTGCACAAAATAGTGCAATCGAAAAATCCGGGATACCTTGCAAAATCGACAAAATCCTCGTCGGATTTTGTCGTGCAACCCCTTCGGGGCAAATTTTGCCTGCGCAAAAGCGCGAGCAAAATTTGGGATAAAAATTCCTGTCTTATTTTTTTGCTCTTCCTGCTATTTGCTTTAAGTATTCCCAATATGCTGTTTGCCGTTTCTGATGAAGATTTTCTGGATTTGATAGAAAACGCCTCAGTAAAATTTTTCTTAGAGGAGATGGACCCCGCAACCGGCCTGATAAGGGACAGGGCAAATAATTTTACAGAAGACGAGAGCAATCTCGCCAGCATTGCCTCCAGCGGTTTCGGGCTTACGAGTTTATGCATTGCGGCAGAGAGAAACTGGATTTCTAAACGCCGGGCAAAGAAACTTACCCGAAGGTCGCTTGAATTCTTTTTAAAAAAGGTAGAACACGTAAATGGGTTCTTTTATCACTTTGTTGACATAAAGACAGGGAAGAGGATAGAAAACTCCGAGGTTTCTTCTATTGATACCGCCTTGTTTCTGGCAGGAGCGATTGTTGCGAAGAATTATTTTAAGGACAGAAGGATAAGCGCTCTTGTAGATAGCATATACGACAGGATAAACTGGCAGTGGATGTTAGACGGAAAGGATACCCTTTCAATGGGCTATATGCCAGAGAGCGGCCTTCTTGAGGCGAGATGGAATCACTATTCAGAGCATATGCTTCTTTATATATTAGCAATTGGCTCAAGAACATATCCGATACCGAAAGAAGCGTGGCATACATGGGAAAGACCCACGTATTCGTATGGTGAGTTTGAATACATAAATTGCAGGCCTCTTTTTATTCATCAGTATTCCCATGCCTGGATTGATTTCAGGAATAAACATGATGATTATGCGGATTATTTCGAAAATTCTGTTTCTGCCACATTAGCAAATAGAAAAGCCTGTATGGATTTAAAGGACAAGTTTAAGACTTTTAAAGAAGGCCTTTGGGGCTTGACTGCTTCTGACGGTCCCTATGGATACAGGGCTTATGGCGGCCCGCCTGTAAGCATTTCTGATACCGACGGAACGGTTGCGCCCTCTGCTGCCTGTGGTTCAATAGTATTTACGCCAAGAGAATGCATAGAAACCCTAAAGGCTATCTATGTTAACTACAAGGATAAACTATGGGGAAGGTATGGATTCTCCGATAGCCTGAGTCTTGACAAGAACTGGTATGCAAGCGACGTAATAGGCATAGACCAGGGCATAAGCGCGCTTATGATAGAAAATTACAGGAGCGGTTTTGTATGGGATTATTTTATGAGAGAAAAGAATATAATAGATGCTATGCTTAAGGTAGGATTTAGGTATCACCCTAACGAGTTGCACACAATAAACCTTGAGGGCAAGTGGCATTTTAAAAAGAGCGATAGAATTGACTTATCGGAGAAGGAAATAGATCTATCAAGCTGGATAAAAATAAGAGTTCCCTCAACATGGGAAAAAGAGGGTTTTAAGGGCTATGACGGTTACGGGTGGTATAGAGTTGAGTTTGAGCTTACGCCTGAACTAAGATTTGCGTGGCAAAAGAGCAAAATCGCCCTTCTAATAGGCGCAATAGATGATTTCGACAGCGTTTATTTAAACGGAGAACTTGTGGGCAATTTTTATTCCAGGGCAAGCAAAAGATATTCCTACTGGGATAAAAAAAGATTTTATATTATCCCCAATTCCCTCATAGATTTTAACGCCAAAAACACTATTGCCATAAGGGTTTTGGACACAGGAGGAAATGGCGGCATATGGAAGGCTCCTGTAAAGATAGGGCCTGTCGATGAATTGAACTTCAGGCCCCTATTTATAGCGCCTTGCGATTATATGCTGTTCGGGCTTGAGGGAAGATGGCTCTCTAGTCTAGGAGATGACGCTATGTGGAAGGAGCCGGATTTTGATGACGGAAACTGGAAAAAAATTCTTATGCCGGCTGAGCTTGAAAGGGAATTTTTAAAAGACTACGATGGTTTTTTCTGGTACAGGCTGCATATAAATATCCCGGAGGAATTTAAGGATAAGAAAAAATTCTTATATATTGGCGCGGTCGATGACGCGGATGAGGTATATCTAAACGGAGAACTTATAGGGAAAACCGGAACATTCCCGCCTGATTTTAAAACCGCCTATAATAAAGAAAGAAAATATCTTTTAAAAGAAGATAAAATCAGGTATAATAGTGACAACATTATAGCGATAAGGGGTTTTGATATAATCAAGGAAGGAGGGATAACCAAGGGGCCGGTAGCGATTGTTAGTGAAATAGAATAGATAGTAAAATAAATGACTAATTCCAAAATCCGAAATGACGAATGAATTCCCGAATGTCTTAAATATCCAATTAGGCATTAAGACATTGAAGCATTAGTCATTCATTCGACATTTGGTCATTTAGAGATTCGTTATTAACAGAAACAACATAGAAAAGGAGGAGGGTTATATGAAGAATAAAATTTTTGCAGGATTACTTATTATATTTTTCTTAAGCGGTTGTGCCGAAACAACGGAGACTGTTAAAAAAGAATCAAAGAAAGAGGAAAAGGCGTCCGCCCTATTTATAGACGACTTTGATACTGCCGAAAAACCTAATAAATTTGGCGGAGACTCCGGCACATGGAATAAAGACCCCGAAGACTTAACCCAGGGTTGCATAATGTCCTTTGATGGTTTGGTCCGCTATGGCGAAAAGGGATTTTCCTTAAAGCTTGATTACGATGTGGACTCTCCGAATGCCGCCTACTGTGGGTACTGGTCAAAGTTGCAGGATAAGGATATTTCCAGATATAAATATCTGGTTTTCTATGCAAAGGGCGATGATGTAGAAGGCTACACCACCAAATTTATACTCGAACTTAAGAATGCAAACCAGTCGTCCAAGCGCATTGTGGAGGGAATAAATAATTCCTGGCAGATGTTTAAAATACCTTTATCAGAATTTAGGGAGATAAAAGACTGGAAATCTATGAAAGAGCTTGTTATAACCTTTGACGATGTTACTGTGACAAACAAAAAAGGCGGGATATACATAGACGAGATATATTTTTCTGAGTAAGAATAGGTCTAGAGAGATTTAAATACAGGAAAGACAGAAGAAATGTTTTCCTCCGTTAAAGCTTCAGATAACAGTCAGAAAGTAGGTTTTTTTCTGACTCCTGTAGTCTATTTTCTGATTTAGGCCGCTAGAATTAATTGACAATTAGTATTGTTTGTGTTACACTTTTTAAAAATTTAATAATTTTCTTAATAAAGAGATTTAATTTAACCGCAAAAGCGCAAAATATCCTATAGAGACGCAAAGAAAGACTTCTGCGTTTCAGCGTTTACTAATTTTGCGATTTAGCGTTACAAATTTTGCGTTTCAGCGGTTACAAAGAGGGGTATTTATGAAAACATTGTTTGACGAGGATGTGCTTTCCGAGAGAGAGAGGAAAAATCTTATAATATTGGATCTGATAAGAAAAATCGGGCCTACTACAAGGACAGATATTTCAAGGATAATAGGTTTAAATATAGTGACCGTTACAAACTATGTGAATAGCTATGTAAAAAGCGGTATTGTCATTGAGAAGGGGCTTGATATATCGACAGGCGGAAGAAGGCCAGGGTTAGTAGAATTAAACCGAAAATGGGGTTATGTTTTGGGCGTGGATATAGGGCCTGTAAATATGATTGTCATAGTTTCTGACCTTGCAAACCACATTATAGGTAAGATTAAGAAACCTCGGCCCAAGGGTTTTATGGAAGATGTGATAGCCGGCTCTCTTGAGATTGTAAAGGAATTGATAGATACCTCAAAGATAGATAAGGCCCTTCTTAAGGGCATAGGTATGGGTATATCCGGTATAATAGATGAACGCTCAGGGACCATAAGGGATACAGACCCGACAAGAGGAAGGAGTGTTGGCAGCTATTCCAGCATAAAGGCTGCGTTCGAGAAGGAATTCGGTGTTCCCACATTTGTAGGAAATGATGCCACTGTTGCCGCATTTGGCGAAAAGCGGCTGGGTATTGACGAAGACGTAAAGGATATGATTTATGTTTATTCAGATGTGGGTTGCGGCATAATAATAAAGGGAGAGGTCTACTGTGGGGCAGGTGGCTCAGCAGGAGAGGTTCAGCTTACAATAGATAATCCAGAGGCAGATAAGTTCAATTGCTGGCAGAAGGGCCCCTGTTATTTAAGACCATGGGGGGTGGATTTAGGTTTGACAGAAGAGGCGAAGAAGGTGGTAAAGACAGAAACCGCCTCTAAGATATACGAGAAGATAAAAGGAAAGATAGAGGACATATCGCTGGATGTTATAATTGAGGCTGCTAAAGAGGGTGACAGCGTTGCCTCTCATCTCATTGAGGATGCGGGAGTAAATCTGGGTATAAGGGTAGCATATTTTATTAATCTCTTCAATCCAGAGGTGGTGGTTATCGGCGGCGGGGTTGAAAAGGCAGGAGAGCTATTACTTAATCCTGTCAAAAGGACGGTGAAGAAACTTGCCTTTGAGGAACCCGCCAGCATAGTGAAAATTGTCCCATCTGTTTTAGGCGAAAATGCGGTTAGTTTGGGTGCAGCGAGCCTGGTAGTGAGAGAAGTTTTTATGAAGGCATAATCAAATGAAGACGTGATTTACGGAACGATAGTGAACGTAAATCGCATGTCTGAATTTGACCCTTGACATTTTGCCTTAGAAAAGTTGCATCCATAACAAAATGTCAAGGGTTTAATGGTTCGACTTCGTCCCTCGGCTTCGCTCGGGATAAT
>CAZDNS010000107.1:0-4830 GCA_964506845.1 uncultured Planctomycetia bacterium
AAAACAAGGATTGTATTGATTACAGCGATTCTTAAAAGGATTACAGCGATTTAGCGATGATGTTTTAATCTCCGTAATTGGTCTTTTTAATCGCCGTAATCATATTTCTATTTATTTGCCAAGGCATTATGAGAAAAACCTGGCGCATAAAAACTCAGGATAATATACTGAAGGAAAAACTCGCCGAAGAACTAAAAATCCATCCTGTAATAGCAAGCCTTTTGATAAACAGGAATATAGAATCACCCCAAGACGCCTTTCTTTTTCTGAACCCAGAACTCGAAAATTTACACAGCCCCTTTCTTTTAAGGGATATGGATAAGGCAGCGGAGAGGATAAAAAAGGCGCTGCATAAAAAAGAAACGGTCCTTATTTACGGAGATTACGATGTAGACGGCATAACTGCAACAGCGCTTTTAGTGATGGCGTTTTCCAAAATGGGCCTTAAGGTGCATACATATATACCTGACAGGCTCAAAGAAGGCTACGGCTTAAGCAAAGAATCGATAAGGTTTATTAAGGAAAAAAAGATTGACCTCGTAATAACCGTAGATTGCGGTATAAGCAGCTTTGAAGAGGTAGATTTGTTAAATGAGGCGGGTATAGATGTTATTATTACAGACCACCACCAGCCGCGTAATAAAAAACTACCAAAGGCATTTGCCGTTATCGACCCTCATAGAGAGAGTTGCGGGTACCCCTTTAAGTATTTATCGGGGGTAGGGGTAGCGTTTAAGCTTGCCGAAGCGATATGCGGAAAATTTCTTAAAGAATACCTCGATCTCGTGTGCCTTGGGACAGTCAGCGATATTGTTCCGCTTACAGGAGAAAACAGGGTCTTTGCAAAATATGGTTTAGCCTGTTTAAGGGAAACCTCAAAAATTGGCATAAGGGCTCTGATTAAGGCAAGCGGTCTGTCAAAAAAGAGGATAGATGAGACGCATATAGGTTACATCCTTGGGCCGCGGATAAATTCTACAGGAAGGATTAGTTCTCCAAATACCTCGCTTAAGCTTTTACTTACCGAATCCGAAGAAGAGGCAGAGCACCTCGCGGGTATTTTAAACTCCGAGAATTCCAGGCGGCAGGCGCTGGTTGAGGATATTCTTAAAGAGGCGCTGTTAAAGATAGAAAAGGAGATAAATTTCAAATATCACAAGGTTATGGTGTTAGACAAGATAGATTGGCATATAGGGGTTATAGGTATAGTGGCATCAAGGCTAACAGACAGGTTTTCAAGACCCACCGTAATAATATCTACCTTAGGAGAAAACTGCAAGGGCTCAGCCCGTTCAGTAGAAGACTTCCATCTCTTTGAGGCGTTATCTGAATGCGAGGAGTTTTTAAGCGAATACGGCGGCCACAGCCAGGCTGCCGGGTTTAGTATGTTAAGAAGAAATATAGAGCCTTTCAGGGATAAAATAAACCGCATAGCGGATAGGCTCTTGAATGCCGATGAACTTATGCCAAAATTAGATATTGATATGGAGATAGGTTTTGGAGAGATTAAAGCAGGCCTTATGGAAAAACTCGAGGTATTATCTCCCTACGGAGAAGAAAACCCCGCGCCTGTATTTTTAACTCGGAATCTTTTTCTGAAAACGGATATTCAGTATTTTGGTAAAGATAATGTAAGGATGTGGGCGAGCGACAAAAGACTTACCTACGAGGCTGTTGGTTTTGGATTGTCAGAGGATATACCTGCGCTTGTTAGAAATGATTGTTTTGACCTGACTTACTCTCCTGTTCTTAACAGTTTTAAAGACGAAAATTCCATCCGCCTTATAATAAAAGACCTGAGGTATTAGACAGAAGACTTTTGGCTAGAGATATTTTCAGGAGGCTTTAGATAGCCTTTTTGACCTTTCCTGATTTTATACAGGTGGAGCAGACTTTTATTATTTTGGGCGAGCCGTTAACAACTGCCCTTATTTTATGAAGGTTTGGATAGAACACCCTTTTAGTTACCCGCAATATCCTTCTTCCTACGCCGCCCTTCTTTTTGGCAAGGCCTCTTCTTTTAATACTTCTGCCTGCTATAGTTTTTTTACCGCAATAAAAGCATACCCTTGACATTATGTCTTCTCCTATAGTTTGGGGGATGATAACATAACGAAAGAAAAATAGCAAGGAAATTTATAGTTTACAGCTTCTACTATCTTCAAGTGCGGCTTACATATAATAGACAGATGATTAATGTCGAATTACCCAATGACGAATGCCTAATGAATTATCCAATGATTTAATATCTAAGAGGTTATGAAATTAGACATTCAGGCATTTAAACATTATTTCGTCATTCGGGCTTGGTCATTCGTCATTTGAAACTGTAACCACATCTTAACAATTGTACATACAACTTGAGATTGTTGAAAAACCTAACAATCTTTGATTACAACGATAAAGACACCGATTACAGAGATGAGGTCACCGTCGTTAATCGCCGTAATCGTTTTCTATAAATCGCTGTAATCAAGAACGTTGATGACTTTTTCAACGGTCTCAACTTATAACTTGTCACTCATAACTATATTTTAATAAATGAAATATTATAGCAAGGATATAATGTCAGATTCTGCGCAGTTTGTAAAAGGCGTAGGGCCTATAAAACATAAACTGCTTAATAAATTGGGAATATATACTATCTTTGACCTTTTGAATTATTTTCCGTTCCGCTACGAGGACAGGAGCAATATAAAGCCTATAGGAGAATTGAGGATAGGTGAATCCCAGACCTTAAGAGGCGAGGTCGTTAAAAAGGCACTGATTAGGACAAAACACAAGAAGATGTATATTTTTGAAATGGCAGTGACAGATAAAAGCGCCACGATATATGCCACCTGGTTTAATCAGCCCTATATGCATAAATTTTTCGATATCGGCGATAACGTTATACTCTACGGTAAGGTCGAGCGCTACAGGAGGCTCACAGTTGTAAATCCCGAGTTCGAAATTACAGAGAAAGAAACCTCTCAAACAATCCACACCGGAAGAATAGTTCCTATATACCATCTTGGCGGCAATATAGGGCAGCGATTTTTGCGCTCAACCATAAGCAGGGCGCTACAGCAGTATATAGATAGAATAGAGGATTTTATGGGTATGCCTATCAGGCAGGCTAATAACCTCTCAAGCCTTACCTTTGCGCTTAAAAATATCCATTTCCCCCAGAGCCTCACTCAGCAGAAAATCGCGAAGCGCAGGCTTGCCTTTGATGAGCTGTTTTTACTTGAACTTTTGCTTGCTGTGAGGAAGTGGAAGCTCAAGGTTGAACCCAGGGGTATAACACACAGCATAAAAGGTCCTCTTACAGAAAATTTTGCAAGAGCCCTGCCCTTTGAATTAACCCAGGCGCAGAAGCGAGTGATAGATGAAATCTCGGCAGATATGGCGCAGGATAAGGTTATGAACAGGCTCCTCCAGGGTGATGTGGGCTCGGGTAAGACAATAGTCTGCGCCTATTGTATGGCGATAGCCGTCCAGAGCAACTGTCAGGCAGCCTTTATGAGTCCGACAGAAATTCTGGCAGAGCAGCATTTCTATAACCTAAAAAGGCTTATGAGCAACCTTAACATTAAGATAGCGCTTTTGATAAGCGGCCTGACTAAGGAAGAAAAGGATTCCCTGAAAGAAAAGATAAGGGAAGGCGCTGTTGATATAGTAGTTGGCACGCATGCGCTTATAGAGGAGAATGTAGAATTCAAACGCCTTAGCCTTGTAATCATTGATGAACAGCACAAGTTTGGAGTAGTCCAAAGGGACGCCCTGAAGCAGAAGGGAATAAATCCCGATACGCTTGTAGTAAGCGCAACGCCCATACCCAGGACATTCGCCTTAACCTACTACGGAGATATGGATATTTCTGTTATTGATGAACTTCCCAAGGGAAGAAGCCGCGTAAAAACCTATCTTATTGATGACAAGGAGCGCAGCCTTGCGTATGAGTTGATGCGGAAAAAGACAAAAGAGGGAAGGCAGGGTTATATAATTTATCCGCTGGTGGACGAATCTTTAAATTTAGACCTTAAGGCAGCAAAGAAGATGTACGAGGAATTTAAAAAAGAAATACTCCCTGATTTAAGAATCGGGCTTATGCACGGAAGGTTACAAAAACAAGAGCGCGACCTTGTTATGGATGAGTTCAAACAGCATAAACTTGACCTATTGGTTTCAACCACAGTTATTGAGGTCGGCATTGATGTTCCAAATGCCACGTTTATGCTTATCGAACATGCCGAGCGTTTCGGCTTAAGCCAGCTTCATCAGATGAGAGGGAGGATTGCAAGAAGCGCTTATGAGGCAACCTGTTTAATAATATCCAATTTAAAAACAGAAGAAGCCAAAGAAAGGCTATGGGCCTTTATAAACACTACAGACGGCTTTAAGATAGCCGAGGCGGATTTAAAATTAAGAGGCCCGGGCGAGTTTTTCGGAACAAAACAGCATGGATTTTGGGAGTTTAGAATCGCCGATATTTCCCAGGACATAGATTTGCTTAACTCTGCAAGGCGCGAGGCATTCCAGATAGTAAAGAACGATCCATATTTGAAAAACAATTCCAAGATTAAGAACGAACTAACAAGGAGATTCGGGGATGCGTTTAAGGCTTACGCGATATAGTTATTACAAATCCAAATACCAAAAATCAATCCTTCGACTTCGTCCTTCGACAAGCTCAGGACGAACCCTGAGCGTAGTCGAATGGGTTCGCTCAGGATTGATGGTGAGTGAAATCGAACCATCAAATATCAAAATCCAAAATGTTTTAAACCATTTTACATTTTAATACAAACGCAATAAATGTGTTGCGATGATAAGATGGATAATAAG
>CAZDNS010000108.1:0-4821 GCA_964506845.1 uncultured Planctomycetia bacterium
TGTAATCTTTTTAAAAATCGCTGTAATCAATTCAATCCTTGTTTTGTAGACATTGTATTATATGATGAGAACCAATAAAAAAAAGGACGGTGAAGATTAGATGGGTATCTTAAAGAAAATCCTGAAGTTAAATTTTATAGCATATTTATTTATAGTAGTATTCCTAGGATTTTTAGCCCCTGCCAGCATAAACGGCCAGACAGGTGGTAAAAATTTTCAAGAAGATTTATACGGAGAGCTTGAGCTCTTTGCAGATGTTATTACCACTGTGCAGTCAGACTACGTAGATGAGGTAAAACCTAAGGACCTTATATACGGCGCGCTTAAGGGAATGTTATCCAATCTGGACAAACACAGCCAGTTTATGGACCCAGAGTTATATAATGAGATGAAGATAGAAACAGAAGGTGAGTTTGGCGGTATAGGCATAGAGATAACCATAAAGGACAACCTGCTTACCGTAATAACTCCTATGGACTCTACGCCTGCCCAGAAGGCGGGGCTTAAACCTAATGACAAGATTGTTAAAATTGATGGAGAGCTTACCAAAGACATAACCCTCGTAGAGGCGGTCAAAAAATTAAGGGGAAAACCCGGCACAAAGGTTCAGCTTACGATCTTAAGAGAAAATGAGAAAAAACTCCTGGAATTTAACCTGGCGCGGGATATTATAAAACTGAAAAGTATAAAAGAGGCTAAGGTTATTGAGGATTCCATAGGTTATATAAAACTGGTGGAATTCAGGGAGAATACCTTAAAGGATTTTGATAATGCGTTAAAGGCTTTAGAAAAGAATGGCATTAACAGCCTCATACTGGACTTAAGGTATAACCCGGGAGGCCTGTTAAATTCTGCAGTAGATGTGTCTGAAAGATTTCTAAAAACAGGCGATATGGTAGTTTACACAAAAGGCAGGATAAAGAACCAGAATATTGAGTTTAAGTCAAGATATGCTAAACCATATCTGGATTATCCCCTTGTAGTTTTGGTAAACGCAGGCAGCGCGAGCGGCTCAGAGATAGTCGCAGGCGCTCTCCAGGACAATAAGCGCGCCATAATAGTAGGCACAAAGACATTTGGGAAGGGTTCTGTCCAAACAGTAATACCATTAAGGGATGGCTCAGCGATAAGACTTACCACAAGTAAATACTTTACCCCCTCGGGCCGTTCCATTCATGGAGAGGGTATAATGCCGGATGTGGTTGTAGAGGAAGAAGAACTTAAAGACAAGGAGTCGTCAGAAGAGGCACAGGATGTTTTTGAAAGAGTAAAAAAAGAAGAAGAATCCAAGGTTGAGAAACCCGAGAAGGATACCGAGACAAAAAAAGAGGAAAAAAAACCCGCTGAAAAGATAAAAGATGCCCAGCTTGCGAGAGCGGTTGACCTCATAAAGGGCATAAGAATTTATAGAACATTTGAAGACAAAATACCCAGGGAATAGAAGGGGTTTTTAATAATGCGCCTTAAATGGATTTTTATATCACTAATTTCGCTTTTTGCCTTGTGGTGGGTAATTTCATCCCTTAATATGCCGCGCACCCTTTCAAAAAAATTGAAACAGGTGGATATCACTGTTACCAAACTGCTTTCCAGGCACAAAGTAACAGATACAAATATCAGGCAGGAGCTTTATAAAAAGGTAAGATTAAAGCGCATATCCTTTGGCCATATATACAAAGAATATACCGTGCCAGTCGGATTTTCCCTTAAGGATTTTCAGGAAACGCTAAAAAGTTCTGTTAAAAAGACAGGATGTGAGTTAGAGAAAAGCCAGATTGATTTTGGAAGAGATAAAAATACGCTTACTGCAGATATTACTTTTAAAGGATACGGGTTTTTTTCATTAAAACTAATTCAGAGGTTGCCTTCTAAAAAAATAACCTACAAAGAACCGCCTTTAATAAAACCATATATTCCTGCCTATGTTGCGATTGTAATAGATGACTGGGGTTATAGCACGAATAACCTTAAAAGCCTCTCCCAGATTGAGAAGCCGCTGACTCTTGCGGTATTGCCTAACCTGCCTTATTCTGAAAGAATAGCAAAAGAGGCAAATAAGAAGAATTTCGAGGTTATCCTGCATATGCCTATGGAGGCGCATAGTAAGAATGTAGGCAATGAAAAGGATACCGTTCTTACGAGTATGGACAGAAAAACCGTTATTACTACACTGGGCAATTCTATAAAAAGCGTTCCCTACATAAAAGGTGTATCAAACCACCAGGGCTCAAAGGCTACCGAGGATGAGGCGCTTATGAAAATTATCCTCGAGGAATTAAAAAACAGGAATCTGTTTTTTCTGGACAGCTTTGTCACTCCTAATAGCGTGTGCGAAACGCTGGCAAAGTCATCGAACATTAGATTTGCAAAGCGCTCAGCCTTTCTGGATAACGAAGAAGACCCTGAATATATAAAAACCCAGCTAAGACATCTTGCCTATCTTGCGAAGAGAGACGGAAGCGCCATTGGGATATGCCACGACAGGGAAATTACATTTTCTGCGCTGGGAGAGGCTATGGATGAACTTGAGGCAGAAGGCATAAAATTTGTGAAACTCTCGGAACTGGTGAAATAATTAATATAGTAACGAGCAATCGGTAATCTGAAATGCGTAAGATGTGTAATTGTAGATATGTATTAACAATATAGGTTATCGATAAAGGGTTAAGGTAACGAAGCCCGTATCGTTTTTCGGCAAGGGTAACGTTTATATTTTTAAAGACGACAAACTTAACCGATTACCGAAACGGGCATCGTAACCGTAACCAAAAAACTTCACTCGCAACTTGTAGAATAATACACTATTACTAGTTTATTTGTACAAGTTACCGATTACTGATTACCAATTGCTGAATCTGAGATGATAACCCTTGGTATTGAAACCTCCTGCGATGAGACAGGGGTATCTGTAGTTAAAGATGGAAAAATTTTATCCAATGAAGTCGCCTCAAGCCTGAAATTTCACAGAAAATACGGGGGCATAGTTCCGGAGATAGCTACGAGGTATCACGCACAGACCATAGACAGGGTATTCAAAAAGGCGATCTTAAATGCGAAGCTAAAAAAACAACAGATAAACCTGATAGCCTTTACCTATGGTCCTGGCCTGGCAGGCGCATTATTAGTAGGCATATCATTCGCTAAGGCGCTGGGTTTTTCTCTAAAGGTTCCAATACTAGGTATAAATCACCTTCAGGCGCATACCTTTAGCGCCTTCATAGGAAAGAAGATTGTTTCATACCCCTTTATCAGCCTGATAATTTCAGGGGGACATACCTGTCTTGCATATGTGAGGGATTTGGACGAATTTAAACTTTTAGGTCAGACAGCGGATGACGCTATGGGTGAGGCATTTGATAAGGTAAGCAAGATACTTGGGTTTGGATATCCGGGCGGACCTATAATTGAGGCGCTTGCCAGAAAGGGAAACCCTAATGGAGCAAAGCTTAACTATACCAACCATGACAGCGGCTCTCTCAATTTCAGCTTCAGCGGCATTAAAACCGCTGTTCTTTACTATGTTAAGGATGCGCTTAAAGAGAATAGGAGAATAAATCCTTATGATGTAGCCAGCAATTTTCAGGAGACACTGATAAAGATGGTTTTTGAGAAGGTCAGGCTTGCCTGCGAGATAAAAAAAGCCAGAAACGTAGTAATCGGAGGAGGCGTGAGCATAAACAGGGCTTTGAGGGAATATTTTACCATTGCTTCAAGGCGGCACAATTTAAGGGTTATCTTTCCTGAAAAGAGTTTATGCCTTGACAATGCGGCAATGGTTGCAGCATTTGGCGAACAGCTTTATAAGAAAAAAAAGTACATTTCCGATTATTACATATCTGCGGTAAGCGATTTGAGGTTTGGTTCATCAAGTTATGCCGCTAATGTTTCATAAGTTGTCTGTTAATTAAAAATAATATATCCCGCGCTTAAAGCGCTCTCAAAATTTCCTTGTGGAAATTTTGAAGCAAAGCTCGGGATTAATTCCGACATACAAGTTATCTCGTCCCTTGGACTCCATAACTTGTGTCGTCATTAAGGAGATTGCTATGTCAAACTTACAATTGATAATTAGATTATTATTGGCAGTTATTCTAAGCGGTGTGATTGGTTTTGAGAGGGAGCTTCACGGCCGTATAGCAGGCCTCAGGACACATATATTGGTAGGCATAGGCTCTTGCCTTATAATGTTGACCTCCATTGAGATTTACAATATTTATTCGGGTGCCGCAGTTGACCCATCGCGGATAGCGGCTCAGGTGGTAAGCGGTATAGGTTTTTTAGGCGCCGGCACTATACTGAGGTTTAGGGCATCTGTCAGGGGCCTTACAACCGCTGCGAGCCTGTGGACGGTTGCAGGCATAGGATTAGCGGTTGGCTGCGGTTTTTATAAAGGCGCTTTTATAACAACGGTGCTTTCCTTTTTCTCCCTCTTTTTTCTGACAAGGATTGAAAGAACCTACCTTAGAAAAGATTGGTACAGGACGCTTGATGTGATAGGCAGCGGAAGCGCAGAGGAGTTAAGGAGAATAAGGGAAGTGTTAGACATTTATAAGGCGGAGATAAGAGATATTGAGCTAAAGAAAAAGGAATCGAGTTCTGAGGTGATAACGGTTATGAACCTGAAGCTTTTAACCGACAGGGAAGATGAGGATATAATAAATGATGTCCTGCGCATCAAAGGGATAAAAAGCGCAAGGTGGGAATAAAAATTAGTTATAAGTCAAATAAAGCCCATCCGCCACACACAGAACTTTGGCGGATGATGGCTGAATTTGACCCTTGACATTTTACTTTAGAAAAGTTGCATCCATAACAAAATGT
>CAZDNS010000109.1:0-4601 GCA_964506845.1 uncultured Planctomycetia bacterium
CACGAGGCGAGCCAAGTTGCGAGGGATAGGCCGAGGGGCTCCACTGAATATACGCAATCTTTATCCCAAGAGTGAAGAGAAACATGAAAAAATGGACATAAAGGAGATTTGAAAATGACTAGTCGACGGTATAGGGTCTTATTTATTCACCCATCAGCGCCAGGTTCCCTTACACTTCGGAGAATGTCTCCGCTCAACCTAGGTTTATTAGCCACATTATTAAGAGATCGTGCTGACTGTGACGTTAAAATTATAGATATGAATTCATTATATAATAGAAAAGATTTTGATGAGGTATTTAGAGAATCCAAACTCTACCAACCTGATTTGATAGGTATTACTACCCTTACGTTAAGCGCAAAAAATAGCTACAGGCTGGCACAAGAGATTTCCTCTTTAAATATACCTATTATAGGAGGCGGACTACATATGTCCTTATATCCTCAGGAAGCCTTAAGTTGCGCTCCATTTGATCTTATAGTAAGGAATGAGGCAGACGAGTCAATATTCGAGGTGGTCGCCTGCTACAGAAATGGCCGCTCCCGTAAGGACATTGCGGGAATCAGCTATCGCGATGGAAACGGTCAAATTACTCATAACGCTTCTAGGCCGCCATTTAGAAATTTAGATACCTCGCCTATAATTGATAGAACGCTTTGCGACATGGGTAATTATGTTGGCAAGGGAAATAGAGAAGACCTTGGGATTTTTGGTATTATGATTACCAGCAGGGGCTGTCCCGGCAGATGCGCTTTTTGTTCGCGTAATGACACATACGATAGAATATATAGATATATGAGCGCAGAAAGAGTATTTGAAGAGATGCTCTATCTAAAAGATAAATTTGGAATAAATTATTTTTACTTCCAGGAAGATGCCTTTACTGTAAATAAACAAAGGGTGATTCAAATCTGCGATCTTATAATCAGAAAAAAGTCAGCAGACTCTGACTTTAAGATAAATTGGATTTGCAGCACTAGGGCTGATTGCGTCTCTTATGATCTGTTAAAGACTATGAAAGAAGCCGGATGCGATAATATTACATATGGCTTTGAGAGCGGCGACCCCGCGACTCAAAAAATACTCAAAAAAGTGATGGCTCCCGAGAAGATTCTTGAGGTGGTAAAGATGACGTATAATGCAGGCATAAAGGTAAGGGCGAATTTTATGGTTGGGTTTCCGTGGGAGACTAAAGAGTCGATAGAGAATACTATTTTTCTTATGAAGCAGTTACGCCCTTATGTAAGGAGTTTTAGCGACTCAGGCCTTTTAAAACCTGTTCCTGGTGCTGAGATGTATAGGGACTATCATGCTGCCTATGGGTTTACCGATTGGTGGCTTAAAGACAAGTTTTTGGCGAAAGAAAATCCGCCGCTATATATCACTATTAATCGTCCCGGCATTAGCCTTCAAGAAGAGACATTAGAAAAAGATTTTTTTAATTATTCAAGATTACATAAAAGGCTGATAAGAAAATTCTTTAACTTTGTGGGAACTACAGAGGCAAATGTGTATAATAAGTTTCCCAGAAAGCAGGCTCTTACAAGTTTGTGCTACCTATCAAAATTACTCTATAAAGTAAATCCATTTTTGGAACGTAGGATTATGCCACCCTTTTATAATAAATGTCAGTTCTTGTGGAGGCACCTTAAATTTTTGCATTGATGAATGATTCGATGGTGAATATGCGATATTTAGAGATTATGTTTAAGGAGTATTATAGAAAAAGGTAAATTGTTAAAATAGATAGAGGAGGGCTAAAGATGAAGGTATTTATAGCGGGCATTGACGGTTACTTGGGCTGGACTCTGGCGCAATATCTTGCTGCCAGAGGGCATGAGGTCTGCGGAGCAGACCTTTATCTGCGCAGAGACTGGGTGGCTGAGATGGGTTCCCAGTCTGCCACTCCGATATCCAGGATGACTGAGAGGCTAAGGGCTTTCAGGGAAAGATACGCTAAGAACCTTGAGTTTAGAAAGGGAGACCTTAAAGAGTACAATTTTGTCCTTAACTGCCTTAAGGTATTTATGCCGGATAGCATTGTGCATTTTGGAGAGATGCCATCTGCGCCCTACAGTATGATGGACGTTCAGCATTGCGTTTTCACGCAGGTCAATAATTTAACCAGCACGCTCAATATTCTTTATGCAATGAAAGAGGTCTGTCCCCGGGCGCATTTGGTTAAGCTCGGAACAATGGGTGAATACGGCACTCCGAATATAGATATACCGGAAGGCTTCTTTACCATTGAATATAGGGGTAGAAAAGATACCCTGCCTTTTCCCAGACAGGCAGGCAGCTGGTATCATCAGACAAAGGTTCACGATTCAAACAATATAATGTTTGCCTGCAAGATATGGGGGCTTTGTTCTACGGATATTATGCAGGGCGTGGTGTTTGGGACACGGATTGACGAGATGGGAAGCGATGAGAGGCTACTTACGCGATTCGATTTTGACCAGTGTTTTGGAACCGCCATTAACCGCTATTGTGCCCAGGCGGTTATAGGTGAACCTATTTCGCCCTATGGCAAGGGACACCAGAGAAGGGGTTTCTTGCCTCTAAGGGATTCGATGCAGTGCCTTGCAATAGCTATAGAGAATCCTCCCGAGGTTGGGCAATACAGGGTATTTAATCAATTTGAAGAGGTTTACGATGTTACAGAGTTAGCGGAGAAGGTTAAGAAGGTTGGCAATGAGTTTAATTTAGATATCGAGATTTTGAATACAGAGAATCCGCGTAAGGAGATGGAAGAACATTACTATAATCCTGACCATAAGCATCTTCTTGATTTGGGATATAAGCCAACCCATGATATGGAACAGGAGATGCGTATTATGCTAAAGGATCTTTTGCGATATAAGAACCGCATAGAATCCCGCAGGGAAGCGCTTATGCCCGACATACGATGGGACGGTACAAGGCGTAAGGTATCTTACCTCTCAACTGCACAGGCGCATAAATAATGAATATCCTTATCACCGGAGGTTGCGGGTTTATAGGCACTAACCTGATAAGTAAACTGGAAGGTAAACCTTACAATTTAAGAATTCTGGATAACCTATCAGCCAGCGCAGCGAGTAAATCTGATATTGATTCCAAAAAACTTGTAATCGGGGATATAAGAGATGAGAAACTGGCGGATGAGCTAACCAAAGGCGTGGATGTGATTGTGCACCTGGCTGCCCATACGAGCGTGGTTGGCTCTGTAAAGGACCCTAAGACAGACTGCGATATAAATATTATAGGAACGCTTAATCTTTTAAGGGCATGCGTCAAAAATTCCGTAAGGAGATTTATATTTGCATCGTCGAATGCGGCGGTAGGCGTACATACGCCCCCCATAGATGAGGAGAAACTGCCTATTCCCTTATCTCCCTATGGAGCCAGCAAGCTTGCCTGTGAGGGGTATTGCTCTGCTTTTTATAGGACCTTTGGCATTGAAACAGTTATATTGCGATTTTCAAACGTATATGGCCCGAATTGCCTCCACAAATCGAGCGTGGTGGCTAAATTTATTAAGGCTTTACTCAATAGTAAAAGTCTTTCCATTTATGGCGATGGGACTCAGACCAGGGATTTTGTCTATGTAGGAGATATCTGCGACGCTATCTTATTATGCCTAACAAAGAAGGATATATCAGGAGAGACATTTCAGATAGGAACAGGCATTGAGGTGGCTGTAATTGAACTTGCGAAAAGAATAATAGCAATCGACGGTAGAGATACGAAACTAGATTTTAAACCACCTAGGAAGGGAGAGATATTCAGAAATTTTAGCGACATTGAAAAATCCAACAGAGTTCTTGGTTTTAAACCCCGCGTAATGCTTGACGAGGGTTTAAGGGAAACCTATAAGTGGTTTCAAGCTCTTGAGCTAAGCGCCTTAGAAATAGCCAAAGAAACAGGGGACGAGTAGTGAAAAATAGAGCATCAGAATTAAAAGTGAGTATTATTATAACCTGTCATAACTATGGCAGATTTTTGGCGCAGAGCATAGACAGCGCATTGAACCAGAATTTTCAGGACAATTATGAAATCATTATTGTGAATGACGGAAGCACGGACAATACCGCAGAGCTCCTTAAAAAATATGAAGGTACTCCCAGGATAAAAATCATAAATTTAGGGGGTGTGGGGCTTTCCGCTGCATGTAACAAAGGAATATCTGAAGCAAAAGGGGAATACGTAATAAGGCTGGATGCGGATGATTATTTTGACGAGAATATCCTGCTGGTAGAAAGTAACCTGCTTGACACAAAACCTGATATCGGGATGGTATACTGCGATTACCACAGGGTAAATGAAGAGGGAGAGATTATGGACTATACGCGGCTTATTAAGGTCAACAACGACACAAGATTTTTGCATCGCCCCCCTCTGGCAGCCGGAGCAATGTATAGAAGATACTGCTATGATTCTATAGGCGGTTATAACGAGGCTCTGAAATATCAGGAAGATTATGATTTCTGGATTAGATTTATTGAAAAATTTAAGGTTTATAATATAAACCTCCCGCTCATGTATTATCGCAAGCACGATTTATCCATGTCTAAGAATCAGGAAGGAAGAATAGAAGCGCGTAGATTCGTAAAAAAATC
>CAZDNS010000110.1:0-4586 GCA_964506845.1 uncultured Planctomycetia bacterium
CTACACTGGAAAAATCAAATCTTATGCCTGCTAAGGCAAGAAGCACAAAAAGCCAGAAGTTTAGAAAAAGTACCCCGACAGTAAATAGAAACCCTGCGATAAAACCGCAATATAAAAGGATGTAAGATATAAGGGCAAAAGAAAATATCAAAAATGGCAAAAGGAGAATATTTTTCTCTTCCAGAAAGCGCTTCGAAATTATATCTGCTGCCCCATTTAAATGAAAAAACCCCCCTGCCATATTGCCCATAGGGGTCGGCTGCATATCATGGAAGATACCTGCCTCCGGGTAAACCATAACCAGAGAATCCTTTAAAAAATCCCTTCCGTATTGCTGTTTAAGCCCTTCTAAATTTTCCATGGCGTCGTAAAAACTTATCTTTATAATATCCCTTGGTTTAAGAAGAAAATTTATAAAAAATGTCTTATCCTTTAGAACGGGGACAGAAGAAATTATCTCGCCTGGATTTTTATTTAAAAAAGAGGCGGCAAGCTGCACGCTAAAGGAGTAATAAAAATTACCGCCTAATTCTATAAATGAGCGAAGCCTGCGTGTTTTTCCGTCAGGGTCCTGCGGGGTATTAACCATTCCAATAGCATACGCTGCTTCGCTGAGGGATTTAACGGGGAGCACCGGCTCCGCCTTTTTATAATCGAAGAAATAAGCAAGGACTACCCTTGAAGAAATGGCGTCTATTGTTTCACTCAAAAGGAGATCGTCTTGGTTATCCTCTGCCTCGCCTACAAAGGTAAAATCAATTCCTATTGTATTTACCTGCTCCTTGTCCAATATTTTTAAGAGTTTAGCGTAGATGGACCTTTTCCATGGCCAACGCTGTGGGATTTTTCTTAAGGAATGTTCATCTATGGGAATGCCGACAACCTTAAATGGTTTTATATATTTTCTGGAAAAAAAATAGCTGTACTGGCTGGCAGGGTCATTAACAGCCTGTAAAAACTTAGCGGAGATAACGGGGAAGGAAAAATAGGCAATTAATAAACAAATGAAACCCGTTAAAAGAAAATTGAAGTATTCTTTATCTTTAACCAACTATATTAATTTTTAAGGTAACGCTAATGAATCTAAGTTTGGTTATTGTTAACTAAAACCTGTGTTTTATTTTCTACCTATTTTTTTAATTCGTCCCCTTTTGACTTCAGTTGGGATGAGGTTGATTCCGGTTCTAATTTTTGAATGCCGCTTTTTTGCAAATCCGGTCTTTCTTTTGTTGTCTCTTTGTAATCTATTTTATCCGTATATCCATCACTTTGTTGTAACACTTTTTTCTCTTCCATTTTATGCGTAGATTCCGGGGTTGTGGTTTTATACTCTTGTTTTAATTTTGAGCCGGTCGTAGGTTCTGTGTCTGATTCTTTTGGTTTAGGCTCTTTTTCCTTCTTTGATTTTGTATCCGTAGTTGATTCAGGTTTACGCGTGTCCGTGCTTTCTTCTTTTACGCCTCCGGATCTGTTTACAGCCTGCGCATAATCCGTCCGCGCAAAAACATGCTTGTGCCTCTCAGATAAATCATAAATGTTGGTGAATGTAGCATTTTCGCAATCTCCTATCAACAAGATATCTCCTGAGAGATTTTTATAATCCCTGTATCTCATATTCGCTAAAGTACTGTTAACTCCGTAAGAGATGCCGCCTGTCTCCGGTGGAGTGGAATCAGCCGGGCAGGACATTAATCTGGCATTGCCCTGGGCAATGGTTTTTACAAAGGGTTCAGCCCATGCAAAACCCGCCTGCTCATATCGTAAGATAAAATGAGCAAATTTTATTCCCCATTTATCCTTCTCTTTAAGAGAGTTATACGCTCTTATTATATACTCCTGCGGAATCTGGCTTAAGCTGGCAGGCATTGTATCATGTTCCATAACATAGACATCCATAGCGGCTTTTAAAAGATTTAAATTCGATTCGCATACCTTCTGTCTGGATTTTTCAACGATAGTTTGATAGGTAGGCATTACCAATGTGGCAATGATGCCTACTACGACTACCACAATCATAATCTCTATAATGGTAAAGGCTTTTCTTCGCATTTTACACCTCCTTAATGAGCCCACGACTTACGGAACAAACGTAGTGCGTGAGCGTAAGTTGTTTGGGCGAATTAACCCCGAACTTACACTGAAAATATCGAACCCTCGGAATTTCTGAGAAATTCCGAGGACTTAAGTCCCGGGAATTCTTTAGAATTCCTCGGGGGAGATTTTCAGGGTGTATAAGCGAGGGGTCTGTTATCGTATCATCTCCTTTTTAATGAGTCCCGATGTATCGGGACGAATTAACCCCGACGAATGTATAAAAATTTTAAAATAAAATTTTTATACATTATATGAGTCGGGGCAATTCAACCTGCCTACCATCAGGCAAGCGCTCCATAAGTCTGGATTTCATTTGATGTTATCTTACCATATATTTTATCTACAGTCCTGAAATTTTATTTACCTTTAACTACTATTTGGATTCCCTTTGCCTGAATTTAAATATTCCGCTGATTCTACCCTTTATTGCTTCGTATAAATTTTTTGTCATTTTAGGTACTATTCCCACTATATCCCTAAATTTCTTTTTTTCCTTAACCTCGGGATGAGTCTTCATAAATTCTTCATAGGGAATATATCTTACTTCTGTCATCAGTGCCGAATACCCGAAAGCCCCCTGAACCTCTAATTTCAGAGGAAGCCTGCGCTCATCGTTACTCAGCCAAAAACTGAACCTATCTGGAATGCTTTTAAAAAGGAGGGCGCTAAATTTTCCTTTCGGTAAATTTATATTTTCAATATTCTCCAAATTTGTCTTTAATTCAATAAGGGGGAATATAAGGGGTATTGCCCCACCCTTTTCAAAACGTTCAAGCCTTCGCACGTAGTAAATTGCGCTTATGGGGTTGTGTATATTCTGCTTCTTATTTATGGTGACAACATCCTCCCCTTCTTTATGAACCTTTACCGTAAAGTTCAGCTGGTCATAATCTTCTCTTATAGAGTAGCGTCTGCCGAACTGCGAAATATCCCTTTCGACCCTTATCGGTAAAAGGGTGTCTTTTTGTATAAATACCCTTTCAGTGTCATCAAAAAAAGCGGTATCTGTTTCAAAGGTTATAAGAATTGTATCTTTGCCCTCTAAGTCCATATCCGAATACAAGACCATCTTGGCTTGCCCTATTTTAAAACCTTTGTAATTTAACTGATAAAAAATTTCCTCAACCTCATTCTTCTTCTGAGATTCTGTCTCATCTATCTGATTCTGACCCTTTGGGCTAACAGCCAACAAAGAAGACGAAACTAAGATAAATAGAGCAATAAGCGCTCCAAAAAAAATCGATTTGTTAATAGGATTATTTGTTTTGAGTTTAAATTGTAAGGCTGATTTTATTTTTGAACCCATTTTTTTATTATCAATAGCCGTAAAAATTTTCCGAAATAACATCTTCTTTTTTTACGGCGAGTTCATCAAATAAGATATCACTCATTGCCTCCACCATCACAGGAGGCCCGCACAGATAGAATTTTCTTTCCGGATAATCGGGTATATTCATTTTTATCATATCTTTTGTTATATAGCCCTTACAGCCCTGCCAGTTAGAAAGGTCGCAGGCCAAATCGGTAAGGGTATAAATAATGCGAAGGTTCTTGTTTTTTGCCTGCATAAAATCCAGTTCATCCTTAAACACAATATCTTCTGTTTTGTTGTTGCTGTCAATCAAAACAATGCTTGAGGTTAGTTTCATATCTGTCGCATATTTTATAATGCTTCTTATAGGAGTAATGCCTATACCGCCCGAGAGAAAGGCTATCTTCTTATACTCGCCCGTAAAGGTAAAATTTCCAAGCGGAAATCTCGCCTTAACCTTTGTATCCGCACCGATATTGTCCAGGGCATAGGAAAAAGCGGAACCGGTAAGCTTCTTTGTAAACTCTATAAATTCTTTTTCGGTCGGAGAAGAGGAAATTGAAAGGGGTTTTGTAATCTCCTGTCCACCTGTATTTATCGTGACGAATAGGTATTGGCCTGGCTTATATGAGGTATTCTCAGGCCTTTTTAACCTGAAACTTTTCACATTATAAGTACGGTTTATTATCTGCGCAATCGTAGTTTCTATCTCAAAGAGGGACATTTTAAAATAAGGATATGCATAAGACTAACAAGGTACTTAGCACGAGGTAACTATAATCTCTAAAGCGCTACAGATTAACTTATAATAATTTATTTTGCCTTAGTTCGTCCTCAAGCGCTAAAATCGCCCCTTTAAGTTCGTTAAACAACGAAATGTTTATGGTTACGCCTTTGGGGGTCGGCACCATCTCTTCAGAGCCCGGACGGCGAGCCCAAACCCTTATGTCTATAAGGTCGTTGTCGCGGAACTCGGTTATCCCGACCCTTACTTCCTGAAACTTGTTTTTTTGAAACGCCTTGACAAGCTTCTGCATATCCACCTCCTGTTTTATTTTTAATGAGCAGATAATCCTTGACAAGCTTGTCAAGGATTATAGTGAAACGTCTGCGAATTAAACCCTTGACATTTTACTATGGGTGCAACTTTTCTAAGACAAATGTCAAGGGTCAAATTCAG
>CAZDNS010000111.1:0-4503 GCA_964506845.1 uncultured Planctomycetia bacterium
GGAACTTTAGTATTCCCTATCCTCTTAAGCAATACATAGATTTGATTATTCAGCCGAAATACCTTTTCAGATATACTGAAAAGGGGCCAGAAGGTCTGGTTAAAAACAAAAAGATGGTTGTTATCACAAGCCGTGGCGGCGATTATGGAAAAGAAAGCCCTTTTCATAGCTATGATTTTCAAGAGCCGTATCTAAGGGCTATCTTCGGATTCGTGGGTATAACAGACATAACCTTTATAAATGCCCAGCCTATGGATATGGGTCCTGACATCCAGATAAAGAAGATAGAAGAGGCAAAGGCTATAGCCCGAAAGGTTGCCGAGAATTTCTAAACCATATGAACTTAAACCTTGACCAAAATTCTGTAATATTATAGGATTAGTCTACTTTTTATTAGAGGGATATGGACGATTTTTCTATACTTCTCGGAGGAAAAGCAGGGGATGGTATTGACAGCGCGGGGCTGATTATCAGCCGCATACTCAATAAATTAGGATACCGAATCTATATCTACAGGGATTATCCTTCTATCATAAGGGGAGGCCATACCTTTTCCATTATCAGGGCCTCCAGAGATAAAAAATCCTGCCATCAGAATAAAATAGATTTTATTATGGCATTAAACCAAACAACCCTGGATTTGCATAAAGAAAGGTTAAATGATAAATGTTTTATACTCTACGATTCTGACCAGGTGAATCCCTCTACTTCCACCTGCGGCATAGGGCTTCCTTTAAAGAAGATATTAAAGGAAGAAAACGCTCCGGAGGTGATGCGAAATTCCTGCCTTATCGGTGGTTTTGCTAAAGCCACAGGTATTGGCTGGGATATTCTGGAGAATGTTTTCAGGAGGGATATTCCCAAAGAGATAGACCTCAATTTAAAGGTCGCGCGAAGGGGATACGACGAATCAAGGGAATTAATAAAGATAGAATCCATACCGCAAGAGGGTTTACCCGTTCTTACAGGAAATGAGGCTATTGGCCTCGGCCTTGTTAAGGCAGGTCTTAAAACTTATGTAGCCTATCCGATGACTCCCTCCTCAAGCCTGCTGCATTTTTTAGCAGGCACAGCAGATAATTTTTCGTTAAAGGTAATTCATCCGGAAAACGAAATCAGTGTAATGCTTATGGCGCTGGGGTTCTCTTATATGGGCGATAAAGTCGCCGTAGGAACCTCAGGAGGCGGGTTCTGTCTTATGACTGAGGGTTTGAGTTTTGCCGGGATGGCAGAATTACCTGTGGTGATTATGGTGGGTCAAAGAACCGGTCCGAGCACAGGGCTTCCTACTTATACAGCCCAGTCAGAATTACATTTTGTCTTAAACGCAGGCCAGGGAGAATTCCCACGCTTTGTGGTTGCTCCAGGCGATATTGAAGAAGCCTGCTTTTGGTCAGGCCTTGCATTAAATATGTCGTGGAAATACCAGATGCCGTCCATTATTCTAACGGATAAGACCTTATGCGAGGGGACATACAGCTTTGATATAGAGTCAGTTAGCGAAGTAAAAGAAGAATCGCCTGTTCTATGGGACAAAAAAAGTCCCTATAAGAGGTATCTGGATACAGAGACAGGTGTTTCTCCCTTGACCTTTGTGCCGGATAAGGAGGCGATAATAAAGGTGAATAGTTATGAACATGATGAATTCGGGATAACCACCGAAGAGCCGCAAAAGACCAAGATGATGCAGGAAAAACGCCTGCGCAAAGAAGGCTATCTGCTCAAAGAATTAGAGGATAAATTTGAGACTGTAAGGGTCTATGGCAATAAAGATTCTTCTGTTGGCGTTCTCTGCTGGGGTTCAAATAAAGGGGTGTGCGTTGAGGCCGCAGAGAATTTAGGCTTAAAGGTTATACAACCAATTGTGTTCTCGCCCTTTTCTGTAAAGCAATTTAAGAACGCCCTCAGCGGGATTAAAAGATTGATATGCGTAGAGAATAATGCAACTGGCCAGCTTGCAAGGCTTATCGGTTCTTATGGATTTAGTATAGATGAAAAGATATTGAGATACGACGGAAGGCCTTTTTCTTTAGATGAGTTAGAGCTAGAGTTAAAAAAGTTATAAAATAATGCCTCAAGACTTAAATACCTATGCGCTTAATACGTGGTGTCCGGGTTGCGGCAACTTTGCAATCTTAAATGCCATAAAGGCAGTTCTCAAAGCATTAAACGATGAAGGTTTTCCTTCGGAGAAGATTGTGCTTGTGTCGGGGATCGGTTGTCATGCCAAGATTGTGGATTATATAAATATTAACAGTTTCTATTCAATCCACGGAAGGGTTATCCCGGTTGCAGAGGCGATAAAACTTGCTAAGCCCGATTTAAAGGTGATTGGCTTTGCAGGTGACGGCGATTGTTATGGAGAAGGTTTGGAACATCTGATATTTGCCGCTAAAAGGAATATTGACATCACAATGATAATCCATAATAACCGTGTTTACGGGCTTACCACCGGCCAATATACCCCCACCTCGCCCATTGGCTTTAAGGGCCGCTCTACGCCGAAGGGGACTACCGAACTTCCGATAAATCCTCTTGAGGTCGTGCTTGCAAGCGGCGCCACCTTTCTTGGCCGCGGCACCTCCCACGGTATCGAACTGCTTAAAAGAATCTTTAAGGAAGCCATTATGCATAAGGGTTTCTCCCTGGTGGATGTATTGCAGGTATGCGTAACATTCTATAATATGTATGAGTATTACGACAAAAGGGTTTACGAGTTAAAGGAGCACAATCCTAACAATTATGATGATGCTCTTAAAAAGATAAGGGAATGGGATTATAACAGCGACTCTCCTATAGCCCTGGGCACGCTTTATAAAAAAGAAGCCCCCACGTTTGAAGAAAGGTTTTTAAGGCAGGAGGCCAAAGGAATAGACAGGGAATTAAAAATAAAGGAACTTCTACAGGAATATATTTAGAAAATGAGTAACCGCAAAAGCGCAGAATGACCCTGCCTTGCCGGCAGGCAGGCGCCAAAGCGCGAAATACCAGCAAAGAACGCAAAGAAATTTTTGCGATTTAGCGGTTGTAAATTTTGTCTGCCTGTCGGCAGACAGGCGTTTCAGCGGTTGCAAAGGGAGTATACTTATGAATATTTCTAACGAGGTCCACTGGGTAGGCGCAATAGACTGGAATCTGCGGTTCTGCGGCTCTTATAATACTCCGAGAGGCACTACCTACAATTCCTACCTTATCTTAGATGATAAGATAGCGCTCATAGATACAGTTAAGACAGGTTTTGAGAATGAGATGTTATCAAAGATAAAAGAGATAACAGAGCCCTCCCGGATAGATTATGTAATGTGCCAGCATAGCGAGTTAGACCACTCTGGAGCAATGCCCACTCTTATGGAATTTGCCCCTAATGCAAAGGTTATTACAACCGCTTCAGGCAGGGATACGCTTCTGGCGCATTTTGGGAAGGACTGGGGAGCGCAGACAGTAAAGACAGGCGATACGCTTAATTTAGGCAAAAAGACGCTTATGTTCATTGAGGCAAAGATGCTACACTGGCCGGATAACATGTTTACATATTTAAGAGAAGACAATATACTCTTTTCCAATGACGCCTTCGGCCAACATATTGCCACATCAGGCCGTTTTGAAGAAGAGGCAGGGCAAGCGGCTATGGAAGAGGCAACCAAATACTATGCAGTTATCGTGAGCGTTTATTCTTCTCTTGTGAATGCTAAGATAAAAGAGATTGAGGATATGGGTATAGCCATAAAAATGATTGCCCCTGCCCATGGCATCGTATGGCGTAGTCCCAATAAGATACTTAACGCATATAAAAGATGGGCTAGCGGCGAGTGCGAGCGGAAAATAACCATAGTATTTGACACAATGTGGCATAGCACAGAGAAGATGGCAAATGAGATTGGCCGGGGGATTATATCCGAGGGGCTTGAAGCCAGGGTTTTTAATTTAAGGACGAGCGACTGGAGTGAGATAATCAGACATATAATAGAATCCTGTATGGTAGTGGTGGGTTCTCCAACGCTAAATATGGGAATGTATCCTTCTGTGGGAGGATTCTTGACCTTTCTTAAAGGCATAAGGCCTCCTAATAAAAAGGCGGCTTCTTTTGGCAGTTTTGGCTGGGGAAAGGGCGCAGTTAGCCAGATAAACGAAGAGTTGGGAAAGATGAAATTTAATTTGGTTGGGAGTCTCGAAGTAAAATATATACCTACTAACGAACAACTTGTAGAATGTTTTGAGTTCGGGAAGAAATTAGCGAAGGAGGTCTAAATTATGGCGAAATACCGTTGTACAGTATGCGGGTATATATACGATCCGGATAAGGGCGACCCTGATAACGGAGTAAATCCAGGCACGGCATTTGAGAATTTACCCGCTGATTGGGTATGCCCTGAATGCGGAGCGCCAAAAGAGAATTTTGAGAAAATATAGGATTAGAGTATAATGAATAAAAGTATAAAAACAGGAGGTCAAATGAAACCCAGACTTATGGAACGAAGTGAACATAAGTCTGCTGGTTGAATT
>CAZDNS010000112.1:0-4414 GCA_964506845.1 uncultured Planctomycetia bacterium
CATAGCAAAATGTCAAGGGTTCAATTCGTAGACGGACTTCGTCCTACGATTTATGGAGCACATAGTGCGACATAAATCGTCTACTCATTGAAGGAGATTAGGATGAAATTCTTTATTGATACGGCAAATATAGAAGAAATAAAAGAAGCCAATAGCTGGGGAATATTAGATGGAGTTACCACTAATCCCACATTAGTGGCTAAAGAAAAGAAAGATTTTCTTTCTCTTATTGAAGAAATAGCAAAGATTGTTGACGGTCCCATAAGCGCTGAAGTGATAAGCCTTAATTCTGAAGGTATGCTAAAGGAGGCAAGGGAACTTTCGAAGATACATAAAAATATAGTTGTAAAGATCCCCCTGACAAAAGACGGCCTTAAGGCTGTCAAAATCTTAAGCAGGGAAAATATAAGAACGAACGCCACCCTCTGTTTTTCGCCGAGCCAGGCGCTTTTGGCGGCAAAGGCAGGCGCTACATACGTCAGCCCTTTTGTGGGCAGGCTTGATGATATAAGCTCAAGCGGAATGGAACTGATAAAAGAAATAAAATTGATATATGCTAATTACAGTTTCAAGACTGAAATTATAGTGGCGAGTATCAGGCATCCCCTGCATGTTGTCGAGGCAGCTAAGACAGGCGCTGATATTTCCACAATGCCTTTTAGCGTTATGGAAAACCTTTTTAAACACCCCCTTACAGACATAGGTATACAGCGGTTTCTAAAAGACTGGCAGAATTTAAGGAAAATATAATTTGAGATTTCGAGACTGTTCGGTCATCTTAATAGCAGTTTTTTTATTTTGCCATGTGCCAGCTTTATTTTCCCAGGAAACCAAGGAGGCGTCAGACTCTATAGTATGTAACGGCGACAGGGTTGAATTTTTCGAGGATGAAAAAAAAATAGTGGGCGAGGGAAATGTGATAATAGACTATAAAGAGGACAAGCTTACCTGCGATAAGATTATAATCTATACTGAGACCAAGGATGCTATATGCGAGGGAAATGTCCGATTTTATCAGGATAAGAGCATGTTTTACGGTGACAGGTTTAGTTATAATTTTACTACCAAGAAAGGGACTATTCTAAAAGCAAAAGCCCGGAGCATCCCGGTTTACGGAAAGGGCCAGACCGTGGATAAGGTCCAGGCACGCCGATTTACCATTAAAAGAGGTTATGTCACCACCTGCGATTACGAAAAACCCCATTATCGCATCCAGGGCAGGGAAATAGAGATTTTATTAGAGGATAAGATTGTGATAAGAAAGGCGCTGGTGTTTGTAGGCAGATACCCAGTTCTATTTATTCCCTATTATTCATACCCATTGCGCGATGATAGACCGCGCGTTACCATTATACCCGGTTACAGCAAGGCATGGGGGGTTTTTGCCCTGACTGCCTGGAGATATTATTTTAATGATGATTCCAGGGGGCTTATAAGAATAGATTACAGGGAAAAGAAGAGCCTGGCGAGCGGGTTTGACTATTACTTTCAGCATCCTGCTATAGGAAAAGGCGAATTCAAGTTTTATTATATGGATGAAAGGGACTTAGCTGACCGTATGTATTATATCCCAAGGCAACTGGTCAGGGAAAGAGAGCGATTCAGCATAGATATATCGGATAGAAAAGAAACCGAGGGTATAGACGAGGACACCCTGGCAATCTTTGAATACCATAAATATCAGGATCCGGACTTTAGAAAGGATTATTTTTATCAGAAATATGAAAACTGGAAAAAGGAACCGGAGAGTTATTTCTCCTATTCGAAGAATAAGTCGTATTACTCGGTTAATCTCTATGCGCGTAAAAGGGTGAACCGGTTCTGGACAGAAACCGATGCCCTCCCTGATTTGAAACTTACAATTCCCAGTTATAAAATAGGTTATTCCAAATTTTATTATGAGGGTGTTTATTCCTTTGCGAATTATAACCGAAAAACTGCCTATGCGGCTAGTGACGATGTCCACGATAACCGGTTTGACACCTTTAATAGACTCTCCTATCCCACAAGGCTGTTCGGGTGGTTTGACTGGCTAAGTTTCACTTCTTATACGGGCGTAAGGCAGACCCTGTATTCAAGGAATTTAGATGGCTCAGAGAGAAATTTTATAAGAGGCATTCCCTACTACGGATGGCAACTTACCACGAAATTTAGCCGTATATTTCCAATAGAGAGGAATTTTTGGGGTATCGAGATTAATAAACTAAGACACGTTATAACCCCTTCGGTCTCTCAGGACTACATCTGGAAGCCCACTGTCCCCTCGTATAAGTTAGCAGGCCTCGGCGGAGCAGATGGCACGGGTTTTGGCAATACAATAACCTTCGGTATTGACCAGCGATTTCAGACGAAATGGCTTGCTGGCTCAAAATCGCCAAAAGATGAGGATGTAAATATAAAAGAATATTTTTTCACCCAGAGGGATGCAGTTAAGCCGGAAGAGCTTTCTGAAGATGAAAAACTCCTTGAGGAAAAAAGTAAAAAAATGGAAATAGTGGATCTTGTAAACTGGTACACCACTATCAGCTTCTATCCCCACGAATATTATTTAGGCACCAATGCAAACAGGAAGGATTTTTCTACCCTTAACAGCCGTATAGAAATCAGGCCAAAGCGATGGATGCAGTTAAGCGCGGATACAAGTTATAATAAATATACGAGGGACTTCGAGACCTTTAATATGGAATATACTGCCAAGAAAAAGGACCAGTGGCAATTTAATATAGGGCACAGATACCAGCAGAACAATCTGACAGAACTTACAGGGAAACTCTATTACATACTTAACTCAAAATGGTGTATCGGAATTTATGAGAGGTTTGATTTCAAGGCATTTGACCACAGTTTTAAAAAGATAAACGAGGTAAAGGCTCAGGAATACACCATAATAAGGGACCTCCACTGCTGGACCGCAGAATTAACATATACCCTAAGAAGGGGCTATGGCGGTGAGATATGGCTGGCATTCAGACTAAAAGCGAACCCTGAACTGCCTGTCGAATGGAGCAGCACATTTAACGAGAGAAAGACAGGCTCTCAGTGGTATGAGAGAAAATAAGAAAATAGTATGAATATTGGAATTATAGGAACAGGTTATGTGGGTCTTGTGACAGGGGTATGCTTCGCTGACCTCGGTAATTCCGTTATATGCGTTGATATAGATGAAAGGAAAATAGAGCAGTTAAAAAAAGGCACGGTTCCTATTTATGAGCCGGGCCTGGAGGATTTGTTAAAGAGGAATTCCCAGGAGGGAAGACTGAAATTTTCAACAAGTATAAAGGAAGCGGTTAGAAACTCCCTCGTCATATTCATTGCGGTAGGTACCCCGCCCAGGGAAAACGGGGAGGCGGATTTAAGCTATGTTGAAAATGTCTCAAAAAAGATAGCCGAATCAATGACAGAGTACAGACTGATAGTTGAAAAGAGCACAGTGCCTGTTGAAACAGGAAAGTGGGTGGAGCATACCATAAAGATTTATAATAAAAAAAGAGTAAAATTCGATGTGGCGTCCAACCCGGAATTTTTAAGAGAAGGCTCTGCAATAAGTGACTTCATGCACCCCGATAGAATTGTAATTGGCGTTGAGAGCAAAAAGGCAAAAGAACTCTTATGCGAACTTTATAAGCCCTTAAACGCGCCTATTGTCATTACGAATATAAAGAGTGCTGAGCTCATTAAACACGCCTCAAATTCTTTCCTCGCCACCAAGATTTCCTTCATAAATGCCATATCGAATATCTGCGGACTGGTCGGTGCCGATATAGTGAAGGTCGCTGAGGGTATGGGCCTTGACAGGCGCATAGGCAGGGATTTCCTTAACGCCGGAATAGGATTTGGCGGATTTTGCCTTCCGAAGGATTTAGACGCTTTTATAACGATTGCAAAAAATATGGGTTATGAATTTAACCTGTTGAAAGAGGTAAAAAAGATAAATGAAGCCCAGAAGGAAATTATAATTAAAAAAATAGAGGATAATCTCTGGATAACGCGGCATAAGACAATCGGGGTTCTCGGGCTTTCGTTTAAACCAAATACAGACGATATGAGGTATGCGCCTTCTATTTATGTAATACGCTCTCTAAAGAAGAGCGGGGCAGAGATTAGGGTATTTGACCCTCAAGCAATGGAGAAGGCAAGGAAGATTTTAAACGGCATTAAGTTCTGTAAGGACGCCTACGATACCGCAAGGGGAGCCGACTGCTTAATCATAATTACTGAATGGAACGAATTCAAGGAATTGGACTTTGTCAGGATAAAAAAAGTTATGCGGGTACCCATAGTAATAGACGCTAGGAACATATACGAACCGGATAAACTTAAGTCGCTAGGGTTCAGATATATCGGGATAGGAAGGAGTTAAATGAAGACACAACTTATGCCTGCCTGTCGCCTGCCTGACGGCAGTCAGGGCAGA
>CAZDNS010000113.1:0-4305 GCA_964506845.1 uncultured Planctomycetia bacterium
CATACAACTTATGTCATTACATTCCATAAGTTGTGTTTTCATTTACCTTTGCAAACGCTGAAACGCAAAAATTGCAACCGCCAAATCGCAAAATTAGTAAACGCTGAAACGCAAAAATTGCAACCGCCAAATCGCAAAAAATTCTTTGCGTCTTTTGCGGTTATTTTGCGCTTTGGCGGTTACTATTTAGCCATTGCCACTTTGCCAGTGCGCATTAATTCTTTTATGCCGAAATGGTTCAATTTCTCAAGCAACTCCTTTACGTCGCTTGAGGAAGCACATATCTCGATAATTGCGCTTCCGGATTTTGATTCTATAACCTTCGCAGAATACTTATGGATTATACCGGAAAGTTTCGCCTTTACAGATGGCGTGTAATTTATTTTGACCAATGCCAGTTCTCTTTCGATAAAATCCTTCTTGGTCAAATCCGTAACAGATATTGTATCTATAAGTTTTCTTAACTGCTTAATTATCTGTTCTAATATACGCTCATCTGCGGCATCGGCAATAATAGTCATCCTTGAGATATCTGGGTCCTCTGTTTCGCCCACCGCAAGGGAGTTAATATTAAAACCCCTTGCACTAAAGAGGCCTGATATCCTTGCTAAAACACCGGGTTTGTTTTCAACTAATACAGAAATTGTATGCTTCATTGCAACCGCTGAGACCGCAAAACAATCGCGAAATCCGCAAAGATTTTTGCGTTCTTTGCGGATATTTTGCGTTTTTGCGGTTACGCCATTCCTCCGATCATTCTATCTATCGCTTCGCCTGCTGGAACCATAGGATAAACATTCTCCTCTTCCTCAATATGGAAATCGATAAAGACTGTGTTGGGAGTCTCTATTGCTTTCTCTATCGCAGGTTTTACTTCTTCCTTCTTGGTAACCCTTATACCGCAGGCGCCATAGGCTTCCGCTAACTTAACAAAGTCAGGATTGCAAAGATGGGTATAGGAATATCTCCTCTTATAAAACAATTCCTGCCATTGCCTGACCATTCCAAGATAACAGTTATTTAATATAGCGACCTTGACATATATCTTATTATTCACAGCGGTTGCCAGTTCCTGTATATTCATCTGTATAGAGCCGTCTCCGGCGATATCAAAAACTATTCTGTCCGGCCTTCCGAGCTTAGCGCCAATAGCAGCCGGAAAACCAAACCCCATTGTCCCGAGTCCCCCGCTTGATATAAATGTGCGCGGATGATTATACTTATACCACTGGGTTGACCACATCTGATTTTGACCAACCTCTGTTGTAATAATCGCTTCTCCCTTTGTCACTTCAAAAATCTGTTCAATTATATACTGGGGTTTTAATTTACCATCTGATTTATACCTCAAGGGATGCTTCTTTTTCCATTCGTGAATTTCCTTAAGCCAGGAGGCGCTGTCAGGTTTTTCATCCAACACCTCTAAAAGTTGACCCAATACATTCTTTGCGTCACCCACAATAGGAATATCCACCTTCACATTTTTGCTTATAGATACAGGGTCAATATCAATATGGATAATCCTGGCGTGTGGGGCAAAGGCATCAAGCCTTCCTGTAACGCGGTCGTCAAACCTTGCTCCAATGGCAACAATCAAGTCTGAATTCTGAACAGCAAAATTAGCGTAGGCGGTTCCGTGCATACCCAACATTCCCAGGGATAATGGATGTTCAGAGGGAAATCCTCCAAGCCCCATCAGGGTTGTGGTAACCGGCGCATTTATCCTTTCCGCTAATTCCTTTAACTCATGGTGCGCTCCAGAGGTAATTATCCCTCCGCCGGCATAGATTAAAGGCTTTTTGCTTTCAGAAATTGCCTTTGCCACCCTTTTTATCTGACCCGGATGGCCGAAGAGCGTGGGCTTATACCCGCGGATATTTACCTCCTCTGGATACACAAATTCTGTCTCGTGTAATTGTATGTCCACGGGTATATCTATTACAACAGGCCCCGGCCTGCCGGTAGAGGCAATATGAAAAGCTTCCTTTATAACGC
Organism: uncultured Planctomycetia bacterium; assembly: GCA_964506845.1. Classification (GTDB taxonomy): domain Bacteria; phylum Omnitrophota; class Gorgyraeia; order VGKN01; family VGKN01; genus CAZDNS01. The sequence continues at coordinate 1,996 of CAZDNS010000113.1, forward strand.
CTGCCAGGTCCTTGATATCCTTAACCAGATAATTATGCTTTGTGATGGGCCTGGTAACACCTGTAACATCTGCCTCCTGAAAGGCATCGTTTCCGATAAGAAAGGTTTTCACCTGACCTGTAATTGCCACCAAGGCTATAGAATCCATATAGGCATTGGCAATACCTGTGGTTAGATTGGTTGCCCCGGGCCCGCTTGTGGCAATACACACCCCAGCCTTTCCGGTTGCCCTGGCATAACCCTCTGCTGCGTGCGCTGCTCCCTGTTCATGGCGTGTTAATATAAAACGTATGGGAGCGTCGTACAAGGCATCAAAGATAGGAAGCACCGCACCGCCGGGGTATCCAAACATAACCTCCACGTTTTCTTTCAATAATGACTCTATCAGTATTTTTGCACCAGTCATTCGTCGCTTTGCTCCAGAAAAAACAAAAGGTTGAGGTTTAGGTTAAGGTTAAGTTTTTTCTCAACCTCAGCCTCAACCTTAGCCTTATTTATTCTAATATCGCTCCCCTATCTGCCGAGCTTACCAGTCTTTGGTAGCGCTCAAGATATCCTGTCTTAATCTTAGGGGGAACTGGCTTCCAGGTTTTAAATCTGCTATCTATCTCTGATTTAGTCAACCTAACATCCAATCTTCTATTAGGTATATCAATGATAATCATATCTCCATCCTTTAAAATCGCTATCGGCCCTTTCTTTGTTGCCTCAGGAGAGATATGGCCTATGCAAGGCCCCTTTGTGCCACCAGAAAATCTGCCGTCAGTAATCAGGGCAACGGACTTATCTAACCCCATACCTACGATAGCGGAAGTAGGAGCAAGCATCTCGCGCATACCCGGACCTCCACTTGGGCCTTCATAACGGATAACTATGCAATCTCCCTTTTTTATTCTTCCCGCCAATATTTCTTTCATAGCCTCTTCTTCGCGGTTAAACACACGCGCTCTGCCAGTAAATTTCATCATATTTGGGCTTACCGCAGACTGTTTAACCACTGCCCCACCAGGGGCAAGATTTCCGAATAAAACCGCAATGCCGCCCTGCTTATGGTAAGAGCGATTAAATGGCCTGATTACCTCCTCATCAAAAATCTCTGATTCATCCGCTATATCAAAAATCTTTTTACCGCTTAGTGTGGGCATATTGTGAAGTTTATTTTTAAGCCTTTTTAAGACTGCGGGAATTCCGCCAGCATACTCAAGGTCTTCCATAAAATACTCTCCTGCTGGCTCTAAATTTGTAATATGGGGGGTAGCCTTACTTATCCTGTCAAAGGTCTTAAGGTCTAAATCTATACCTGCTTCATGGCTTATAGCCATAAGATGTAAAACCGTATTGCTTGAGCCGCCAAGCGCCATATCCACAATAACGGCATTTTCAAGGGATTTTTGGTTAATAATATCCAATGGCTTGATATTTTCTCTAACCAATTCCACTATACGCTCGCCGCTTGCCTGGGCTATTCTCCGTTTCTTGGCTGAGATTGCCAAAGCAGTCGCACAGCCGGGTAAAGACATTCCCATTGTCTCTGTCAGGCAGGCCATTGTATTTGCGGTGTATAAACCCTGACAGGAGCCTGCACCTGGGCAGGCCTCCATTTCAAGACAGGACAATTCCTCTTTGGAAATCTCTCCCTTTTTTGCGCGAGAAAGCGCCTCATACGTATCATGCACAAAGGCAAGCTTCTTTTTTTTCAGCCTTCCGGAAAGCATAGGCCCTGCGGTTACTATAATTGCCGGCACATTAAGCCGCGCTATACCCATAAGCATTCCGGGGGTAATCTTGTCGCAGTTTGTCAGGCAGATAATCCCATCAAGGCTGTGGGCATTGACAACCGTTTCAATGGTATCGGCAACTATCTCTCTTAAAGCCAGCGGATAGCACATCCCTAAATGCCCCATAGCGATTCCGTCGCATATGCCCGGCACTCCGAAGAAAAAGGGCACCCCCCCCGCATAGCAAATTCCCCTTTCAATATAGCGCTCCACGTCCCTCATCCCTATATGCCCGGGTATCAAATCGGTAAAGGAACTCGCCACGCCTATAAACGGCCTGTTTAGGTCCTTTTTTGAAAGCCCGGTGGCATATAAAAGCGCCCTATGGGGAGTCCGTTCAAGACCCTTCTTAATAACATCGCTTCTCATAAAAACTCCTTTAATGAGCAGATAATTTATGGAACGTTAGTGACATAAATTATAGCCCAGCACTAATTTGAATTATTCACTAATCTCCACAAATTAGTGCTGGACGTCTGCGAATTAAACCCTTGACATTTTGTTATGGATGCAACTTTTCTAAAGTAAAATG
>CAZDNS010000114.1:0-4303 GCA_964506845.1 uncultured Planctomycetia bacterium
TATTTAGCAAAATTATAAAAGAAAGGTGGAACGAATCTAAGCAATGTGGCCAAATTATTAGTGAATATGAGTACACCAATAATTATGAGAAGTAAACCGGCAACGATTTCCCCCCAGCGTATAAGCCGCCTGTAGCGCTGGAAAAATTGCATAAATAATCCTACGCTAAAGCCTGTTATAATAAAAGGAATGCCGAACCCAGCCGAATAGACAGCCAAAAGAAGCATCCCTTTTACAATGGTCTTTTGCGTTGCCGCCAGCGTAAGTATCCCTGCTAAAATTGGCCCAATACAAGGCGTCCAGCCAAAGGCAAAAGCCAATCCGATTAAGAAGGCGCCAAAAGGCCCTGGATTGAATTTCTTTATCTTCAACCTTTTCTCTATATTAAGCCAACTAATCTTCATGACACCTAAAAGATTCAACCCCAGTATTACAATCAATATTCCAGCTATTCTGGTAAAAATCTTTAGGTGAGCGGTAAAAAATTTTCCAACAAGAGTTGCAGAAGCGCCCAGAGACACAAAAACAACTGAAAATCCTATAACGAAAAATATCGATGTCAGGCCGGCTTTTCGTATGACCTTGCCACGCTCTGCGCCACCCCGAAGCTCCTCCAAAGATAACCCTGATAGAAAAGAAATATATCCGGGAATCAACGGCAATACACAAGGAGAGAGAAAGGAAAGAATGCCGCCGATAAATGCGACCCCTATAGAGATGTTATTCATTTAGTCCTCCAAAAGTTCCTGCATCCTCTTCGTGCTCGTGGTAGGAAGAGCGCACACATAATTTGTACAGACATAAACGGTTGTCTTCCCCTCTAATGGTACCAGCTCTTTAAGAAAAGGAATGGGGCCAACTATAGCCTCTGCCTCTTTTTCTGAAGAAGCTCGAAATGCAACCACTTTATTTGGGATAAACTTCTTGTAGATGCCGTTAATCATCTGGGATGTCTCTTTTGCCTCTTTTTCTCCTACAATTACAATCTCTTTTGATGGCCCTAGAGTAAAGTCAAGTGCGATAAGCATCTGAGGATAGGCATTGGGCATTTGGGAAATTTCATTGGAGAAAGCCTTGAAAAGAACTTCTGCTTTTGATTCAAATTCTTTCTCCATTGTAAGCCTTCCCATCCGAATTAAGGCCAAAGCAGCGATTGAATTACCAGAAGGAATCGCTCCATCGTAAATTTCTTTCGGACGAACGAGGAGCCTTTCAGCATCATTTGCAGTAAAAAAGAAACCTCCACTCGATTCATCCCAGAAAAGCCGCAACATATCGTAGCTCAAGCGCTTTGCTTCTCTTAGATAATCTGGATCAAAGGTTGCCTCATAAAGGTCAATAAGCCCATGGATAAAAAAGGCATAATCTTCTATCGTCCCCGTAATCGCCGATTCTCCTTCACGCCAGCGATGCAACAATCTGCCATCTTCTCGTATAAGATTCTTAAGGATAAATTGAGCTGACCTTTCTGCGGCTTGGCGGTAGCGTGGCTCATCAAGGACACGCCAGCCAAAGGAAAGCGCTGAAATCATCAGTCCATTCCAGTCAACCAGGATTTTATCATCCAGATGTGGCCTTGGCCTCTTGGAACGGGCATTAAACAATTTTTCTTTTGCGTCATTAATAATTTTATCTATCTCTAAAGTTGATTTCTTAAAATGCTTGGCGGCTTCTTTTATGCTGTGCGCCTGATAGAGAATATTCTTGTCTTTAAATTCTCCGAGAGGGTCGGAAAGCGCATTGCCGCCTAGCTTAACCCCAAAATAGTAACTAAATATTTCTGCCTTCTCCTTGCCTAAAATCTTTATAATTTCATCTTCCTTCCATAGATAAAATGCGCCTTCTTTCTTCTCTTTCGGATTTTCTAAAGATGGGGAGTCTGCGTCCTCGGCAGAATAAAATCCGCCTAAAGGCGAAGTCATATCCCGTAGGACATATTCAAAAATCTCTCTTGCTGTTTTAGCATATTTCTCCTCTCCGGTTGCCTGATAGGCCTCTAAATACGCTCTGGCAAGTATGGCTTGGTCATAAAGCATCTTTTCAAAGTGTGGAACATGCCACTGGCCATCTGTTGAATAACGATGAAACCCTCCCCCGATCTGGTCATACATCCCGCCTTTTGACATTTCACCTAACGTTTTTTCCACCATCTCCAATGCCTTCACTTCACCTGTTCGTTTCCAATACCGCAAGAGGAAAGAGAGTGAATGCCCCATAGGGAACTTAGGCGCACTGGTAAACCCGCCATAGGTAGAGTCAAATCGCTGGAGAAACTGAGCATAAGATTTCTTAAGGGTCTCTTTATCCAAAGGAAACATCTTCTTAGTGCTGGTTACAACTTGCTGTTGAATTGCCTGCGTTAAAGAATCACCTGAACGGAGGACTTCATCCCTACGATTCTTCCAAGCATCGGCAATAGAATTGAGAATGGTCCTAAGCCCTGACCTACCCCACCTATCATCAGGAGGAAAATATGTCCCACCATAAAAGGGTTTCTTGTCTGGCGTAAGAAATACTGTTAGCGGCCAACCACCGCTTCCTGTCATAGCTATTACTGCACTCATATAAATATTATCTATATCCGGGCGCTCTTCTCTATCGACCTTTATCGAGATAAAATGTTTATTCATAATCCCTGCAATCTCTGAATTTGAGAAAGATTCCTCTTCCATCACATGGCACCAATGGCAGGTAGAATAACCAATCGACAAGAAAACCGGCTTATCTTCTTTCTTTGCCTTTTCAAATGCCTCATTACCCCAGGGATACCAATCCACAGGGTTATGGGCGTGCTGCAAAAGATACGGGCTTTTCTCGTGGATAAGCCGATTCGTCGTTTCTTCCGCATAGGCCATAGTAACCTCGACTACGAGCAGAAAAAAAATTAAAACGAAATATCTCATACATCGCACCTAATACTTTAGGAGCTGCTCCGGAATGTTAAGCAGGGGCAGTCCTGGCTTACCGTCAGAACCACTCCTGCTCTTCTCTATTTTCTTCTACCTGACCGGAATGCGGTTATCGTTTTTGTCGTAGGTATAGCGCTCTTTGCCGTTGACCTTGTGAATCCTGACGTCTTTAACAGAGAGCTTTTCGTTTTTATGTTCTACATCTAAATCAAGATCAAGCATCTCCTTGGATTCCGTGTCTTTGAAATCGGCGCAGGAATAATAATAATCACCGGTCTTGCCCACCCGCTCATGGACCCTAATGAGAGATAGTTTCCTGGTCTTCCCTGCCTCTTTATCATAGACATCGAATGTTCCTGTCTTCTTCGATTTCTCCTTAACATAATCGCTCATAGCGGCGCGTATCTGATCCGCCGACGGTTCCGAAATCTTAGCCCCGCCGTGTTCCTTACCACCATGCTCTTTTTCAGTACTCGTACCACCGTGCTCCTTGCCGCCGTGTTCCGCAGCATAAGAAAATTGTGTAAAACATACTGCAACAATTAAAGCCAAAATGAAGCAACTAATCTTTTTCATCCCGTTAGACCTCCTCTTTTAAGTTTTCTATCATGAACAGTTAATTTAAGGTTGATTTGTCGTTACTCACCTCCTTCCAAATCTTTAAAGCGGATCTCAGTATCTATATCATTAAATTGTCTGCCGTTCAATTCTGCATAGGGGTAAATGAAAAAATTAAGTGGTTGCAAGTTTTGCGCATATTCAAGATTTATATCTCTACCGCTTGTGAGATGAATCCTATGTTCATCGATATGGCCGAAGAAATAATCGCGCTTTTCGGGATGTTTGTCCGCTTCTGATATATCCACAGGTATCCACCCTTTATCTTTCAAATAAAACTTAGCCCAGCAGTGATATCCATTTATTCTGCCTTCTTCTTTATCCGCAGGAATAGGAAAACCTATTTCAAATTTTGCCGGGATCCCTAAAGAACGTACTAAAGAGATATATAAAGAATGATAATCGGTGCAGATACCCTTCAAATATTGTAACGTTAAAAGGCTATCTCCAATACCACAGACCCTGGGGTCGTCCTTATAGTAAGTGAGCTTATCGATGATATAATCGTAAATTGCCCTGGCTTTTTCTAAGTCGGTTTTCTTTCCATGAGTTATCTCTTGAGCCAGGGCTTTTATTCTGCCGTTTACCGGTACCAGTCTATCAGGTTTAAGAAATCTGGATAGATTCTTCTGTGGCTTAGATAAATCAACCCTTCGACTATGCTTAGGGTTGATAGTGAGCGCTGTCGAACTATCGAAAGGCAGGCCGTATTCCTTTCTCCTCACCTTGAAAGAAATCATTATTTCTGCTGTATTTTCATCTAGAATGTTTTGGTC
>CAZDNS010000115.1:0-4254 GCA_964506845.1 uncultured Planctomycetia bacterium
CCCTATCGGAAATTATATCCCTGAATGGAATGACGCAATGTTTCGCGGTAACTGGAAGAAGGCAATTGCAGCGCTTCAGGCTACCAATAATTTTCCGGAATTTACAGGAAGGCTGTGCCCTGCAGCCTGTGAATTTGCCTGTGTTTTAGGGATAAATGACGAGCCCGTGACTATAAGGGAAAACGAACTGGCAATAATTGAGCATGCCTTCAGACAAGGTACCATTAGACCGAACCCGCCAAAGAAGCGAACCGGAAAAAGAGTTGCCGTAATCGGTTCAGGCCCGGCAGGTTTAGCCTGCGCAGACCAGCTCAATAAAGCAGGGCATATTGTTAGCGTTTTTGAGAAAGACAAAAAGGCAGGCGGGATTTTACGCTATGGGATACCCGATTTTAAACTGGAAAAATGGGTTATAGACAGGCGTATAAAAATCTTAGAAAAAGAGGGAATAAAATTTATTACCGGGGTTGATGTGGGAACGGACGTCAAAGCCTTAAAACTCAAGAAGCAATTTGATGCTGTTTGTCTTGCGGCTGGAAGCAGAGTTCCTCGGGATTTGAATATCGAGGGCAGACACTTAGGCGGTATTCATTTTGCCATGGATTATTTAATACAGGAAAATAAGATAGCGGGGGGCAAAAAAATCAATTATGCAAATTTGATTAATGCCAAAGACAAACACTTAGTAGTTATTGGCGGCGGGGATACGGGTAGCGATTGCGTTGGGACCGCACATAGACAACAAGCAGGCTGCGTGGTTCAGATAGAACTTTTACCCAAACCGTCGGAATGTAGAAGCGAAGATTATTCCTGGCCCAAATATCCTATGCTCCTAAAAACATCAACCAGCCACGAAGAAGGCGGCGAGCGCCACTGGTCTGTTCTGACCAAGAGATTTATTGGTGAAAAGGGGCATGTCAAAAAACTCTCCTGCGTAAAAGTTGAGTTCCTCAAAGAGGAACGAAATCCGACGAAGCCTAAATGGCGAAGTCGGAGTTGTCCAACTATGAAGGAGGTTCCAGGAAGCGAGTTTGAAATTGAAGCGGATTTAGTTATCCTGGCGATGGGTTTTGTCTATCCTGAGAGAAAAGGTTTGCTCGAAGAGCTCGGTATAGAATTAGATTCAAAAGGAAATGTTAAGACCAACGAAAATTATATGAGTTCTCTTAGAGGGTTTTTTTCCTGCGGAGATATGAGAAGGGGTCAATCCTTAATAGTCTGGGCAATCTCCGAAGGAAGAAAAGCCGCTTATCATATTGATAGGTATCTATCCGGAAAAACTTCCCTACCGCTTATGTAAGACCCCCCAAACTGCTTAGCTGGATTATAGTTTGGGGTGAAAAAATATAGAACGAAAAGATTGACAAAGTTTTGTTTTTATGGTATACATAATGAAAAGTTAGTCCCGTGTTTGAAGGGGGAACCCGGACGTTAAAAAAGTAAAACCTTCGTTGGGTGCAATATGCCCGGCGGAGGTTTTTGTGTTTATAGGGGTTAATAATGAAGAGAAGAATTTTTGAGTTTAATGGTGATAGGGAATTTATTCCAATAAAACGCCCCGAAATGGAAAATAACCCTGAAGCCGATTATGCATTAAACCAAATTAAAAGCATAACATTAGTCAAAGATTGCGCTAAAAAATCAAAGCTAAAACTAAAAGAATTTATAACAGATGAACAACTTGAGGTTTATTTTGAAGTATACCGAAGAGAGAAGAATATCTGTTTCATCGCCAAAGGATGGGATGAACCGGGTTTTAGGATTGGAGAAATAATCAAGCTTGATAAAAATAACCCCGATTTTAAAAGAAATTTTTATAAGATATTTGAGATATGTTCAAAAGACCTTATAAGTTTAGGATTTTTTAAACAAAATAAAGCCTATCTATGGCTTAGTCTAGGAGTAGGTATATATTACAATGGATTCAACGAAAAGGTTCTTAAGGATGCCTCAGCCACATTGAAAAGTGCTGCCGATAAAATAAAGACATTTTTAAAACCTAAAACTAAGGATACATTTCTTTAAACTATGATTGCGAAGCGCTCTTGGATTCAGCTGCAAAACTTAAAAAATGCGCGAACGTTGCTAATTCTTCCGTGTAATGCCGCTGCTTGCATAGGCAATTACTTCAAGGCAGAGTTTTATAGTAAAAAAAGGTGGAATACATGGCGGGAGGCTGACGTAAAACTATATAATCTGCGTAAAGAAGGAAGAGTTGCTTTCGCCGCTGTTGATAGCGTAATACTGGATACTCAGCCCGATGATAAACGAGGTGCTATTGTTTTTGAAACAGAAATGGTCCGCGTTAAGAATCCCACCGGCGAAGATTGGGGTGCGCCTGATTGGCGGTGGTTCAAGCCTACAAAAACTGGCAAGTGTGAATATTTAGAGGAACTAACGGAGTCTCTTGTAAAAGGAATCCGCAGGGTTGAGAAGATGGGTTTTACACAGGTGTTTGCCTTAGTTAATCCTCGAGGATATTTTCTTTCCCTGGTTGCTGCTGTTGAGAGATGCGGGTTATTGAATAAATGGGTAATATTTAGGGTGCCATCTCATCCACGGTATCTTATTCCTGCTGTTGGGCAGATAGCTCCTTTTGTACGCGCTGATACTGAAGGAAAAAAGTTAAAAGGCGGTATTTATCCTATTCCGGCCTTGTATCCGTTTATGCAAAAGGATAGCATAAGATACAAAGATCCTCTTTTAAAACCCTGGCAAAAATACAGCAGCCTGTCTAATATAAGCGAAGTTAAAACTCGTTGGCTATTATTAGTAAATACTCTAAAAAGCAACAAAGGAGGATGATAACATGGCTAACTCGAATGATGCGTTCTTAGAAGTTCTTAAAAGCTGGTTGGTAAAAAAGCTTGGTTATCTGGTAGATGAGTCTATGCCGGTAAAGTTATATAAAGTAAGAACGTGTTCAGATATAGATATGATTTGTATACATCCTGCTAAAAAGAGAATTTCAGTTGAATTTCTGGAGAAACCATTGAGCCGACGATTATTGATTGAAAGCAAAGGGTGGTTAGCAGACTATCCAGTGATGCCATGTCTGAAATACGATTTCAGTTTGTTAAAAAGAATGAATGGCATGGTTATTCCAAAGGAGTATTCAAAAAGGAGGCATGCGTATACTTTTGTCGTTTTAAAAGAAGAGGTATTTGAGAAAGGAAAAGAATTTTTTGGTACAGACAATTTTGATCGTGTAATTGTGGTACGGAATCTGATGGAAGAGGCCAAACAAGAAGAGATAGAAAAGTTAAAGAATAGGTATCGCACCAAGGGCGTAGTAATAATCGAAATACATAAAATTTTAAGCGACCTACTTAGATATATCGCCAATTTAGACAAAAAGAATAATAAAAATAAAGATGGGCAAAGCGAGGGAAAAGCGCTATTGCGAAAAGATTTGGTGCTGGGAGTACTTAATCTTGTTTATAAATATAGAGAAAATATTCGTGAAAATGAAAAATAGACCACCCCCATTTTTATCTAAAACCAAATACCTTGACGGACTTAAATGTCCTAAGCTTCTTTGGTATGAGTATAACCGAAAAGACGAGCTTCCAGAAATTGATGCTGCTACACAGGCTATTATGGATCAAGGTAAGGCTGTCGGGGAATTAGCTCAGACGCTTTTCCACGGAGGCATTAGGATTGAAAGAGATTATATGCCGGATAAGCAGGCAGAAAAATCATTAGAAGCCGCAAAACTTTGTAAGCCTCTTTTTGAGGCTGGTTTTGTGTATAAACAGGCCTATGCGTTAGCTGATATCCTTAACCCAGTCGGAAAGAACGCATGGGATCTTATCGAAGTAAAAAGTTCAACCAGCGTGAAAGATGAACATTATAGTGACGTCGCTTTTCAAAAATATACCTATGAAGGAGCGGGATTAAAGATACGTAAATGCTATCTCAGATACATCAATAACCAATATCTACGTAAAGGTAAGATAGAACCGGAAAAGCTATTAGCCGCAGAGGACATTACTAAACAATGCGATGAGCTCATCCCGGAAATCGAGCAAAATATAACTGATATGCTTGAAACGATAAGAAAAAAGGATGCGCCACAAGTAAAAATCGGCCCTCATTGCGAAAATTCATATCCGTGTCCGCTTGAGGATATATGTTGGAAATTCTTGCCTCCAAAAGATAATGTTTTCTGTCTGTATTCTGGCAAAAAGAAGGCCTACGAACTCATGGAGCGCGGTATTTTGAGTATTACCGATATAAAAGAAGATATTAAAC
>CAZDNS010000116.1:0-4234 GCA_964506845.1 uncultured Planctomycetia bacterium
AAGAACAGTTGTTGCTTGCTACTAAAATCTAGCTTGACTAATGGGGAGCATTACACAAATTAACTAATTAACCAAATGAGGAAACGCACACGCTCGCGCGAATGCGCTCTGCAGATTCTCTATCAGATAGATATAACAAAGTCCCGCTTTTCCGGCGCCTTAAGCGATTATTTGATGGATCACGAAGTGTCGGATGAAATTAGAAACTATTGCGAGAAACTCGTAGAGGGAACTGTAAAAAACTTAGGCAATATTGACTCTGCCATTATTCGATACGCCACAAACTGGCAACTGAATAGGATGGCTGTGGTGGACAGAAATATCTTAAGGCTTGCGACATATGAATTATTGTATCTGGAGGATATACCTCCGAAGGTTGCAATAAATGAGGCGGTGGAACTCGCAAAGAAATTTGGCGACAATGACTCGGGCAAGTTTGTAAATGGAGTGCTGGATAAGATTTCAAAGGAAGAGTTAAAGAATGTCAAAAAAATTCGCTGATTTACATATACACTCAACCTTTTCGGACGGCACATTATCCCCTTCAGAGATTATTAAAAAAGCAAATAAAGAAGGTTTAGCTGCCATCGCCATAACCGACCACGACTGCGTAGATGCAATTGAGCCAGCCCTAAAGGAAGCAGCCCTTTATGGGATTGAAGTTATACCTGCAGTGGAACTTAGTTGTGAATACAAGAGTAATGAGGTTCATATATTAGGGTATATTATAGACTATAAAGACATATGGTTTAGGGATAGGTTGAAAAAACTTTGCCAGATACGCATAGACCGGGTTGGGAAAATAGTAGAGAAGTTAAAATTATACGGCGTAGATATTGATACAGACCATATTTTTAAATTAAGCGGATGCGGTTCCGTTGGGAGGCTCCATATAGCCCAGGCGATGCAAGAAAAGGGTTATGTTTCTAATCTGAAAGTGGCATTCGATAAATACATAGGGGATAAGGCGCCGTGCTATGTTGGAAATTTTAAACTAACCCCCGAAGATTGCATAGAAATGATAAATAAGATAGGCGGTATTTCTATTCTTGCACATCCAGGAACTTTAGACACAGATGAATTGTTAAAGAGGCTTATAGGCTGTGGTTTACGCGGTATCGAAGTGTATCATCCCGACCACAGGCAATCCGATATAGTAAACTATTTAAAACTTGCCACCAGATACAAACTTCTTATTACCGGGGGCTCTGATTTTCATGGAACGAGAAAAGAAGGCGTGCCTTTGGGCTCCACAAAAATTCCTTACGAACTCCTTGAGAAATTAAAAGATGCCAGACAGACTTGATATTAAATTTATGAAACTGGCGAGGAGTCTTGCCTTAAAAGGAGTGGGTAATACAAGCCCTAATCCGGCAGTAGGCTGCGTAATAGTTAAAAATGGCAGGGTTGTTGCAAAGGGATACCATAAAAAGGCAGGCCTTCCCCACGCTGAGATAGAGGCTATCAGAGAGGCTAAAAAGAAGCATATAGATTTAAAAGGCGCTACTATGTATGTTACGCTGGAGCCCTGCTCGCATTTTGGCAAAACCCCGCCCTGCACAGATTCCATAATTGAAAATGGCGTAAGAAAAGTCGTTATAGGCATGAGAGACCCGAATCCCATGAATGACGGAAAGGGCATAAGGATTTTAAAAAAAAGAGGTATAGCTGTTAGGGTAGGCATATTAAAAAAGGAATTAGAAGATATAAACCTTCCCTTTATTAAATTTATTAATACAGGATTACCTTATGTAACGGTCAAGATAGCCTCAAGCCTTGATGGAAAGATAGCTACAAAAACAGGGGATTCAAGATGGATTACCAATGAAGAATCAAGGCGATTTGCGAATAGGCTGAGGGGGCGCGTGGATGCGGTTTTGGTGGGAGTAAATACTGTGCTTAAAGATAATCCTCTTTTGACCTGCAGGTTTGCAGGGGGATTTTCGAAGCAGCCCTTCAAGATTATACTTGACGAAGAACTAAAGGCGCATATGGATTTAGCGGTATTTTCGGACGCGTCGCCTCAAAAGTCAATAATTGCTGTATCAAAAAAAGCATTATTAAAACAAAAAGGCAGATTTTTAACTAAAGGTGCCAATATAGATTTTTTAATATGCAGAAAAAAGGGCGGTCTTATAGATTTAAAATACCTTCTTAAGAGGCTTGCAAAGAAGGGAATAACGCATATCCTGGTTGAGGGTGGCGGCCAGACACTGGGTTCGTTTTTCAAGGAACAACTTGTGGATGAGATATACTTTTTTATAGCGCCGAAGATTATAGGCGGAAAATATGCTCCGACAAGCGTGGAGGGTTCGGGTTTTAGCAGGATAAAAGAGGCGCTTTTAGTAAAAGAGATAACTGTAAGACATTTTAAGGACGATATATTGATACACGGCAGGTTAAATTAAATGTTTACCGGGATTATCGAAGAGCTCGGCATTGTTTCCAGAATAGAAAATAAGGCGGGAGTTATTAGTATAGATGTTAAGGCGCATAAGGTGTGCGAGGGCATTGTAAAAGGAGATAGCATTGCCATAAACGGCGTATGTCTTACCATAGTTAAAGTAACCAGAGATAGTTTGTCGTTTGAAATTATGAAGGAGACGCTGAATAATACAACTTTAGCGTTTCTAAAACCACAGGATAGAGTGAATCTCGAAAGGCCTCTCAAGCCGTCAAATTTTTTAAGCGGCCATCTTGTCAACGGGCATATAGATTGCATAGGTCGTATTGTAGGGCTTAAAAAAACAAAAGATATTTTTGAAATTTCTATAAGAATACCTGATAAATTTATGGAGTTTGTTATACCAAAAGGCTCTATCGCTGTTGATGGCGTAAGCCTTACTGCGGCAAATATAGAAAACGATACGTTCAGCGTTTGTTTAATCCCTTTTACAAAGACAATGACCACCTTAGGCTTAAAGAAAAAACAGGATTTTGTTAATATCGAACTTGATATTATCGGAAAATATGTTACATATATAATTAGAGGCAAAAAAGAGGCGATTACCGAAGAATTTCTAAAAGAAAGGGGTTTTCTATGAAAGAACCGATGGGGCCGGTTGAGGCACTAAAGCTTGCGCTTGAGAAAGAGATTGAAGCAGGTAATCTGTATCAGAAATTTGCCAGTGAGTCAAAAACCCGCTCTGTAAATGAAATATTTACATTTTTAGCTGGCGAAGAGATAAAGCATCAGAGATTAATAGAGAATAAACTAAGAGAACTCACTAAGTATTAATTACCGGAGCGATTCTCTAAGAAAATAGGTGAAAATAATGGAATACATAGTTGACAATGAGGAATTGCTGAAGAAGAGGATATTTGAGAAAGACAGACTTGCAAAATACGTAGAACAGGAGATAATAAAAAAATATGGCCTATCTGAAACCGAGACTGCCAAGTTCAAAAAGGCTCATGAATACACCACGGAATTTGCAAGGAGATTTTATTATGTTTTTTTAAGGCTTTATCTATTGGGTTATTATTCGAGTTTAAACAGGGACCAAAAACAGAAACAGGCAAATCTTGTAATCTCCACAAGAGAACTTGAGAGGATAACCCTTATGTCTTTTCTGCAATTTGAGGATATGGAGAAGGGTAAACTCCTTAACATGGAGCTGGAATTTGCCCAGAAAAGCCGTAGCAGAGATAAGTACAGGGAAGTGCTTTATAAAGCGACAGCAGAGACCAACGGTATTCTGTTTTCCAGGGTTTTTTATTTTTTAAAGCAGGAATTACCGAAGGACGCTGAGAAGAATATGGACTGCACACTTGCAAGTATGATGGGCGACCTGTGTAAGGATATGGTAGGGGACTATATCTTTTCTTTATCCCTTTACGCCTTTAAAGACTATATGGATACGCATTTTCCATTTGAGAGTTTTCTTAAAAAAATGATTGGTCTTGAGAATATACAAGATATAAACGGCGAGATTATTCTGAAAAACTGTATGTTACCTGTATACACCCAGATAGATCTGGTTGCTTTGCGTATAGTGGAGCATATGTATATAATAAAGCGAGAAGTATAATCCTACAAGGATAGACCATCCTATTCCTTTAAGGGATGGGTCTAATTATAAAAGAATAGAAAGAGTATAAAAAAGTGTATAAAGTTTATTATCCCTTGCTTCGGGGTTTTCTCGCCACTACAAGCAACCCAATTCTCTCCGCTCGCTTGCGGTGCTCGGAGCCTGTCCGCCGAACAAGTTCCCTGCCTGACGGCAAGGCAGGT
>CAZDNS010000117.1:0-4143 GCA_964506845.1 uncultured Planctomycetia bacterium
ACCCCGCAAGACAGGCCAAATTCTCGTCGAATTTGGCCGAGCGGCCCCTCGCTATCGCTCGTGGCGGATTTTTCTATTGAAAAATCCGGGATAAATATATCATAATTAAAAAAAGTGGTCAATAAAAAATCCGCCCGTAGGGACGGATGTTTTAAAAATCAAAAATATTATTTAGGTTTAAGCGGCTAAGCTCTTCAGTTTATTATTAATAATCGCCGTTAAGCGCTTCAGGCTTGCCTCTGAGATTTCTGTGAATCTTATCCCGACATAGTACTTATCTGAGAACGGAACCTTTTGCACCCACGCCACCTCTCCCTTTGCTATAATTGGAATATCCCCCTCTTTTAAATAAATCTCGATCAAAACCTTTGTTGACTCTGTAACAAAATCGTTTAATAGCCTTATACCTCCTAAACTTACATCCTTTGAAAGACTTCCTTTTTCTAAGGATTTCGTAACATATATAAGGTTCCTGTAAATGACAGGGAAGTGCGCCTCTACCCTCTTAAATTTCCTTTTTTCCGGTAAGGCTACATTCATTGGCTTAGCCTCTAAAAAAGTTAGACTTTCAATTTGAGCTTTTTTTCCTGCCTGACCTTAATTGTATACTTAAAGGATACCAAGAAGAGTTGATTTGCAAAAACCACGTAGAAATCACCCAGAACCTTTAGAATGAGATATTCATTATGTTTTTTTTCATCCTGGAATCGGGTAATGAAAAATTGTCTCTTTGGGCAATTGTTTTTTGAGAAGTCCTCGGTTAAATGCGGGATTTCGTAATTTAGGGCAGGTCCCAGTGATCCCTGCTTCTTTATGACATATATACAGTTTTTCTCTGCCGTAGTCACAACATCTTTATTCTCAAAGACTTCCGTGACCGAAATGTCGGCGTGTCTTTTGTCCTCGGATATCAGATTCCTGAAAACTATTTCTCTCATATTAATCACCCGCCTATAAAATAAAGCCGAATCGCCTTTTTTTCTCCTTCGGCAACCCGGCTATCACATGGTGACCCGTGGCTTTGCTCCGAATGTAGCTGTTATCTTCAGCCCCGCTTCGGAGTCCCGATGCAGAACTTCTTTGAAATTCCACATTCGGGACGTCCCCCGATTACTCGCTCCGAATGAGGCTACCTACTTAGCCCCACTTCGGAGTCCCGACGTGTTTCCATTTAAGAAACCCATTCGGGAGGGTTTGCTCTTTCGGGATTTTTTAATTATTTTAAAATGTTTTTATTTTTTCACCAAAAAAAATATCTAACGTGTTCAATTTAAAATATATTCTATTTTTTTTAAATAGTCAATAGCAAAATAACTAACTTTTATTTATGCTAATAAAACCTGCCTTTTGGCCAATCTTTTTCTCAGTTCCCTCTATTAATCTTTTTATATTTTCTTTGTGTCTGAAACTTATTATAAAAGCCAGGGCCGAACTAAAAAGAATTAACTCAATTCCGGCGCCAAAAACTAAAAATAATAGCGGTGAAACCACAGAGGCCGCAATGGAAGAAAGTGAAACGTATCTAAAAACCAAAAAGCTAACCAGCCAGACTGCAAAAATAATAATCGCGATTTTAATATCTAACGCTACAAGCACGCCTATTGAGGTGGCAACCCCCTTTCCCCCTTTAAACTTTAAAAAAATCGGCCAGATATGGCCTGCGATTACAGACAAACCTAAGACAGTCTTAATAACAGAGAGTTCAAAAAAGTGAAGGTATCCATACAGGGCTGTTGAAAAGAAATAGGCAATGAGGTATCCCTTAAACACATCAAATAACAAAACAAACAAAGCAGGCAATTTCCCGAAGGTTCTGAGCACATTGGTTGCGCCTATATTTCCGCTGCCGTACGCCCTTATATCTACCCCTTTCAATAGTTTCCCTGCTATAAAACCAGCGGGGATTGAGCCTATAACATACGAAATGACTGCCGCTAAAAATAAAATTAAAAAGTTGGTCATTTTAGAAAAATACTTACAGGTGTTCCGAAGAAACCAAAATTCTCCCTCATTTTATTCTCTATATATTTTAGAATTTCTTTCTTTATCGGATTTCTTTTTTTTGCCTCTATAAAAAATGACGGAGGTTTTATTGAAGATTGCGACATTCTAAGGTCCTTGGCAACCCTGCCAGTTAACAACGAAGACGGCACTTTTTTTAGAATAAAGTCCGTTAAGAAAATATCCAGTTTTTCCTGAGGTATGTAAAAAAGCGCGTTCTTAAAAACGGAATTTGCAATTCCCAGCGTCTTAAACACATTAAAACCTGTTTTTGCAGAGACAAAAATAACAGGATAATTTTTTAGGCTGGGTAAAGTCCTTATGATATGCGCCTCGTACTCTGCAGGCAAAACCCCTTTAAGCAAATCCCATTTATTCACGACTATTATACAACACTTTCCTTCTTCGAGTACCCTATTAATTATATTTATATCCTCTCTTACCATGCCTTCTTTAGCATCAATCAAAACCAGGCATATATCAGACCTTCTAATACTTTCTAACGTCCTGACCCTTCCCAAAATACTTATTTTATCCTTGAGCTTCTTTTTGTGGGTTAAACCTGCCGTATCAATCAGCATAATTTTTTGCCCATCTTTTTCAAAAAAGGTATCTATGGAGTCGCGTGTAGTTCCAGGAATTTCGCTTACTATAACCCGCTCCTGGCCCAAAAGGTAGTTTAAAAAAGAAGACTTACCTACATTAGGCCTTCCAATAATCGCTATCTTCATAATATCTGTACGAGCAGATTGACCTTCCGTAGTAAGCGGAATGTGTGCCGTTATTTCCTCCAGCAATTCTCTTATTCCTATTCTATTGGTTGCCGAAACAGCCAGGGGTTTTCCTAATCCAAGACTATAGAACTCATCAATATAGGTTTTTAATTTATCGTTATCTACCTTATTTACCACAAGCACAACTTTCTTCTCAAATTTTCTTAATAAATTGGAAATTTCAATATCCAGCGGAACCACTCCATCTTTAACATCGCATACCAAAACCAAAAGGCTTGCCTCTCTTATTGCCCAGGTTGTCTGTTCTAAAATCTTTTTAGAAAGCGTGTCTTTTTTATTTAGGCTAATCCCTCCTGTGTCAATTAGAGTAAATTCCCTCTTTTTGTATCTAAGTCTTGCCAGAAGCCGGTCTCTGGTTACCCCGGGGCTTTCATCTACTATTGCCTTTCTTTTTCCAAGGAGCAAATTGAACAAATACGATTTGCCTACATTAGGCCTTCCGACGATTGCAACAGAAAAATCAGACATCTCTTGGGGGAACAATGAGAATTATTATTGGTAGGAACTCTGGGCTCCGTTTAGGAGTTTACTGCCTCGTATTATATACCCTATTCCGGATAAGACGGTAAAAATTACTGCAATATTCCATAATATGAATGAAAACTCAAACTGCAAAAGCAGAGAAATTATGGTAAGCATCTGAAAAAAAGTGGTCAATTTTCCAAGTACGCTGGGCATAACCTTGATAGAGCCTGAGATTATGTATATAAGAAGGCTACCGAATACTATTATGGAATCTCTGGATACCACAACTATAGGAACCCATGGGGGAAGCTTTAGGCCCTTAGGCATATTTCCTACTATCGAAAGACAGATAAAGGCGCTAAGCAAAAGTAGTTTGTCGGCTATAGGGTCTAAGAAAGTGCCCAGTTCCGTCTTAATATTTTTTATCCTTGCTATATAGCCATCTACTGCGTCTGTGAGTACCGCTATGGTAAATATCCCGAGGGCAACGAACCTCAGGATATCCTGCCTGGGAGTGTAATAGACAAGGGAGGCAATAAAAAATGGAACAAGCAATATCCGGATAATGGATAGTTTGTTAGCCAGGTTCATTGTTTAAAAATAGGCAATTCTACCAGTAACAGTAACCGGTAATCAACGCCTAAACCTTTCATTACCGGTTACGAGTTACCAGTTACGAGTTACTATTATCCCAAATTTTGCTCGCGCTTTTGCGCAGGCAAAATTTGCCCCGAAGGGGTTGCACGACAAAATCCGACGAGGATTTTGTCGATTTTGCAAGGTATCCCGGATTTTTCGATTGCACTATTTTGTGCACGCCTTCGGCAGGCAAAATTTGGGTGTCCACATACCGCTGCGGTATGTGGCCTACCCCGCTAAGCCG
>CAZDNS010000118.1:0-4054 GCA_964506845.1 uncultured Planctomycetia bacterium
TGTGTGGCGGACGGTCTAATTTCGATTTTCTATTGTTCAAAACGACAGTTTTGCCGCTAAAAACTAATTTTACAGTGTAGTAGGCGTGCGCGACTAAGTAAGGCAGATCTCAGCAGGACAATAACCATGGAGGTTTACAGATGTTAAATACGAAGATTACACGGAAAGAGTTTTTAAAGGCAGGATTTTTTGGGGTCCTGAGTATATTGGCCATGCCTATTTTGAAAATATTTAATTCTCGTAAAGACGTTTCACATAAAGAGGCAATGTATTATAAGAATCTTGCGGGGTGAGCGATGAAAAAAGCATTTGTTTTAATGTTTTTAATATTTTTATTTTCTTGCACGAACTCTTCTTCGGAAGAGGTCAGAAGGCCTGCAGTGGCAGGCGCATTTTATCCTGCAGATAGAAAAGAGCTTATAAAAGAGATAGACACATTTCTTGATAACGTCAAAAAGATTAACATTGAAGGGAAACTCATTGCCTTTATTGTGCCGCACGCAGGTTATAGATATTCAGGCCAGATTGCTGCACATGGCTTTAAACAATTGGAAGGCTCTGATTTTAAAAAAATAATAATAATCTCTCCGAGTCACTATGTTGGGTTTGATGGCATATCTATTTATAATACAGGTTCATTCGAGACGCCTTTGGGGCTTATTAAGATTGAAGAAGAACTTGCG
This sequence comes from uncultured Planctomycetia bacterium, assembly GCA_964506845.1. Taxonomy (GTDB): domain Bacteria; phylum Omnitrophota; class Gorgyraeia; order VGKN01; family VGKN01; genus CAZDNS01. The sequence goes on from CAZDNS010000118.1 coordinate 684, forward strand.
AATAAAATAATGACTTACAGCAATCGCTTCATATTTTATCCTGAATCTCACAAAAGAGAACACGCCATCGAAGTCGAACTTCCTTTTATCCAGCGGATTTACAAAGATAGAGAATTTAAGATTGTGCCAATCACAATGGGCAGCCCTGTAATTGAGGATGCCAGGGTATTAGCCGATGCCCTTATTGGGACAGTAGATGATAAGACGCTTTTGATAGTTAGCGTGGACCTTTCGCATTACCATCCTTATGATAAGGCAGTGCAGCTTGATACGAGTGGTATCAGTGCAATAGAGAAACTGGATGCAGATTGGTTCCTACGGCAGCTTAAAGACGGCGATACTGAGATAGACGCCCCTATAGCAGTTTTAGGCGCTATCTTGTTTGCAAATGGCCGCAGTGCAAAGGCCAAGATTTTAAAATACGCAAATTCCGGAGATGTGACTGGAGATAAATCAAGGGTGGTGGGTTATGTCAGTATGGTAATTTATATCCCTGATGACATAGAAAACAAGGGGGCGATGATAATGAAGGACGAATATCTAAATAAAGAGGAGAAGAGAAAACTGCTTGCTGTTGCAAGGGCTTCTATAGCGGAGGCTGTGACCGGAAATAAACAGCCTGAGATTAAAGTTACAGAAGTGCGTTTAAAAGAGAATTGCGGCGCATTTGTGACAATACACAAAGAAGGCGAGCTGCGCGGCTGCATTGGATATATACAAGCAGTAAGACCTCTTCATGAGACTGTCAGGGATGTTGCAAAATCTGCGGCAATTAGTGACTTTCGGTTCAGCCCTGTATCAGGGGAAGAGTTAAAAGAGATAGAGCTAGAGATATCTGTGCTTACTCCTCTTAGGCGTATAAGCGACGTTAAAGAGATAGAGGTCGGGAAGCACGGCCTTTATATGAAACGCGGCTTTAATTCAGGTCTTTTATTGCCTCAGGTTGCAACAGAATATGCATGGGACAAAGAGACATTCCTTGAACATACATGCCTTAAGGCAGGCCTAGCCAGAGGCAGTTGGAAGGACCCCTCAACAGAGATTTATATATTTTCAGCAGAGGTCTTCAGCGAGAAAGACATACAATAACGGTGCAGGGATACAAGGCCAATCTTAATCAAACCTTGCTATGAGAAGGAGTATCAATATAAGGATGTTTAGTATAGATAGAAATATGCAGGTATGGATAATGCCGAGTATCGGAACCAGCAGTAAAGCGGCAAGTAACCCTCCTATGCACGAGCCAAACAGGTCCACCCCATACAAGAGCCCCGTAGTCCTTCCGACATCTTCGGAGGTTTTAAGGCAGAGCTTATTTGCAAGCGGAAATTGAAAACCGCCTATAAACCCGGCTATTATAGGAAGGAATGCAAAACTTAACTGAAGGTTATTTCCTATATCAGGCCTTAGGAGATTTATCTTTGCGATATAAATGAATATCAGAGGAAGCGCTAAAGGATAGATACATATAACGGCCTGGGTCTTTAGATATAAGGCCTTTAGATTTTTGATATTTTCCATAGCCCTATTTATGAAAAAACTTCCTGCAACAAGCCCTATCATAAATGAGGTCAGGATAATACCTATTCTGTAATACATATACCCATATAAGAATTGGAAGGCTAATATTACGATTATCTGGAAGCTTATCTCGCTCATCCCAGTAGTGCCTATTGATAATATAACAGGTATTTTAAAAGAGGATTTCTTCGCCTTTTGCGCTGATAGCGCCAAAATAAAAAATGATAGGAGTATTAATATCAATAGGTTTAGATCTATTTTTTCAATATACGGCAATATGCCTTTCCCGCTATGGAACAACGTCATCCACAGAGACATGTGGTAGAAATATCCGATAGGTTTAAAATCTTGATTTATTTTTGCTTGGTTATATTCTTTTATCGAATCCTCTAAATATTTAACTCTTAAATCATTAAGCTTGAAAGGCAGGTAATATTCTCTGACAAATTTTGTATCTATTCCTCTTTCTTTTAATCTTTTGACCAGCGTATCAGATTCGTATGTCAGAATGCCTGGGTTGTCAGATGCTAAAAATGTGGCAGTATCTCCTGGCAGGACCTTGGTGTCTCTAAATTCTTTTTTCAACGTATTGTATATGCTGGCAAGATAGTGGGCCTGTTCCGGGTTTATATAATTTTCTGAAGAAGTGAGCGAGAAGGAAAGAATGCCGCTGGGGGCAAGGATTCTCTTAATTTCTCTAACGAATTCAAGGGAATAGAATCTATTAAGCATAGCAGTATATGGGTCAGGAAGATTGAGGATTATGACATCGTATCTTGTTTGCGCAGATTTTACAAAAAGCCTGCCGTCCATATTAATGATGCTTACTCTTTTATCTTTTGGAAGGGTAAGGTATTTTTTTGCAAGTTTGATGATTAAAGGATCCAATTCAACATAATCAAGATTTTTTACAGGGTGTTTCAAAGCCTCTTTCAAAGACCCGCTTACTCCACCGCCTATGAGGAGCACATTTTCCGGCAAAGGATGCTCTAACATTGCATAATGCACAGATTCTTCGCTTGTCAAAAGGTCACCGCTTGTAAATAAAAGCATGCCGTTTTCATAGAAGCTGAATCCCGCCCCGCTTTTTGTTACAGAGACATTTCCGTAGATAGAATCAGTGCTTTCTACTAACTCAAATGGCTTGAACTGAAGTTTCCTTGTATATTTTTCCAAATACGACGGCCAGTTAAACGCAAATGCCGCTGAGAGGACTATTAGGTGCAGTATCTGAAAAAAATTTCTGCTCAAGAGAATCGAAATAACCAGGTTAGAGCTAGCTACAATGAATATGTTTTGAAATTGATTTAGGGTTTTTATGAGAATGAAGCTATAGGCGAGCCCTCCAATTGAAGCGCCAAGACCTTCCAAGAGATAAATCCTTCCTATTTCTTTAGACGGGGCCTTGCTTTTCTCTGCAGAAAGTTTTGAAACAAGCGTAAACGTAAAACCTATTATAATGCATATAAGCGAGAGCGAGATAAAAGAGGCGATAAACATTGGTATAACGCCTATTATTCTGCCAGTTGATATGTTTAGTATCAGCTTGATATTACGGATAAACAGTATATTTAAAGGTAAGAGTATAGAAGTGGCAAGTTGAATATAAGAGAGGACTTTATCCTTAGGCCCTAACCTGTCCACAAGCCTGCCCACCAAACCGCTTCCGACTGATATCCAGAAGAGCCAGCTTGCCAGTATAACGCCAAGAGAGAGTTCGTTTCCATAGAATACTACAATGAGTTCTCGTATAACAATTATCTGGCCTATCATCGATGTCAGGCCGAGGATAAAAGCGCTGAGGTTCAACTTTGTTTTTATATTCATGCCTACAAGTTTAGCATAATTGA
>CAZDNS010000119.1:0-3779 GCA_964506845.1 uncultured Planctomycetia bacterium
CATAGATGTAATCTTTTTAAAATCGCTGTAATCAATTCAATCCTTGTTTTGTAGACATTGTACTATGTTAAAGCGGTTGTCTCTTTTGCTCTTACGCCATGTTTTCTGAAAATCCTTGTGGGAGCGAATTCTCCGAATTTATGCCCCACCATATTCTCGGTTATAAAGGTAGGAATAAACTTATTTCCGTTATGAACTAAAAAGGTAAAACCTACAAAATCGGGTATAATGGTGGATTGCCTGGACCAGGTCTTTATAGGTTTTTTTTCGCCTAATCTTACCATTTTCCTTACCTTTTCAGTGAGTTTAGGCTCTACAAACGGGCCTTTTTTTGATGAGCGTGACAATTTTAACCCTCCTATGAGCACGTAACTTATGGAACAGAGTGAACATAAGTTACTGTGCGAGTTGGACCCTTGACATCTTCGATGTCAAGGGTAAATTCAGACAGACAACTTATGTCATTTCCTGCCTGCCGTCAGGCAGGCATTCCATAAGTTGTGTCTTCATTTAACTCCTGTGTTTTAGAATGAATCTTTCCGAAGATTTATTTCGCTTTCTGGTCTTTAGTCCTTTTGTAATCTTACCCCATGGGCTGCACGGATGCCTGCCGCCTGAAGACTTTCCCTCGCCTCCGCCTAATGGATGGTCGTGAGGGTTCATCGCTACTCCCCGGACGCTGGGCTTTATACCAAGCCACCTTGAACGGCCTGCCTTGCCTAAGGATATGCTTGAATGCTCTATATTCCCTAACTGGCCTATAGTCGCCCTGCAGTCAAGACTCACCATCCGTATTTCTCCTGAAGGAAGCTTAAGATGAGCGAAGTTTCCCTCTTTCGCCATTATCTGCGCATAAGTGCCTGCAGAACGAACAATCTCTGCCCCTTTAGCCTTTTTCAATTCCACATTATGGATAAATGTTCCCATTGGAATATTTTTAAGAGGCATTGTATTGCCAACTTTTGCCTCTACATTCTCGCCCGAAATAACCTCATCTCCCACCTTTAATTCAAGGGGCCACAGGATATAGCGCTTTTCCCTGTTGTCGGTATATTCTAAAAGGGCAAGCCTTGCGGAACGGTTCGGGTCATATTCTATAGCCACAACCCTTGCAGGGATATTATCTTTATCGCGTTTAAAATCAATCAGCCTGTATCTCCTTTTATGGCCTCCCCCCCTGTGCCGCGTGGTGATATGGCCGTGCACATTTCTTCCGCCTGATTTCTTCAAAGGAGCGGTCAGGGTTTTATAGGGCTTATCCTTGGTTATCTCCTCAAACGTAAATCCTGTTATCCATCTTCTGGACGGCGTTATGGGTTTAAACTCTTTTATAGCCATTAAGTTACCTCTATCTTGTGCCCCTCTTTTAAGGTGACTATTGCCTTCTTCCAGTCAGGCGTCCTTCCCTCTTTATAGCGTATCCTTTTCTTCTTGCCGCTGACAATAAGGGTGTTTACACTCTCCACCTTTACCTTGAATAGCTCCTCTATAGCCTTTTTTATTTCAATTTTATTCGCATCCCTCTCAACGCAAAAGAGATACTTATTAAACGGGCCGAGGGTAGCCCCCTTCTCAGTCCTGATAAGTGTTTTAACAACCGAATAAGCGTCTCTCATACTAAAATCAGTTTAGTTTAAAATTTTTTATCAAGGCTTCTAGCGCTCCTTTTGAGAATATTACATAATCATTCAGAAGTATATCCATGGCGTTTAGATTGTTTGTCAAAACTACAGACACATACCTGATATTCCGCGAAGATAAAACCAACTCTTTATTTTTATCCTCAATTACGAAAAGGAATTTTGTAAGTTTTCTGGGAGCGGATTTTTCGGCTTTCTTGTTATCTATTTTTTTAAAACCCGTTACGATATTAGAGACGCTATTAAGGGTATTCATAAAATCCTTTGTCTTTATGCGTTCTGTAACTAGCCTATCCACCACTAGAAATTGCTTTTCATTAAACTTATCATTCAGCGCGCTCAGAAGCGCCTGCCTTCTGGCTTTTTTAGGCAGATAATACGAATAATCTCTCGGATGGGGACCGAATACAATACCGCCGCCTCGCCATAGCGGAGAGCGGATAGAGCCTGCCCTTGCGCGGCCCGTTCCCTTCTGCCTCCAGGGCTTCTTTCCGCCGCCTCGCACCTCGGACCTAACCTTTGTGGACGCCAGCCCCTTTCTCTTGTTAGCCTGATACATAAGCATTGCCTCGGAAAGCAAGGTTTTATTTACCCGGCCTGAGAAAATAGCATCGTTTAATTTGATTTTTTCTATTTCTTTAGCCTCTAAATTATAGACAGATATTTCGTTCATTTTTTAACTAACACTTATAAAAAACCGCTGCCGCATTTATTTCTTTGCCGGCTCTTTTGCCTTTGGTTTGGTTTCTTTTTTGGCGACTTTCTCTACCTTCTTTTTAATCTCTCTTATTATCTTAAATTTCTTCTTAAGGGCCTTCTTAACCATAACTATGCTGTTGTCATGACCTGGTATGGCGCCCTTTATGGCTATAAGGTTCTTATCCTTATCTACCTTTATCACCTCTAAACTCTGGACAGTCACTCTTTTTCCGCCCATTCTGCCCGGAAGATGGTGTCCCTTAAATACCCTGGAAGGACTTGAGCTTGAGCCTATTGAACCAGGCCTTCGATGGGACGTTGAACCGTGGGTTTTATCGCCTGATTTCCAATGCCAGCGCTTCATACCACCCTGAAAACCTTTTCCAATAGAAATTCCTATTACATCAACGTAGTCCCCTGAGTTGAATAAATCCACTGTAAGGACCTGTCCCTCCTTAAGATTGTCTATTGTATCTATTCTAAACTCGCGTATGGTAGTCTTTGGTGTAATATTTAAGGCGCTAAATCTGCTCATAAGCGCTTTTGTAACCTTCTTTGGCTTCTTTTCGCCAAAACCTATCTGCAAAGCAGTATAACCCTCTTTCTCCTTGGTTTTTATCTGGAGTATTGGGCAGGGCCCTGCCTCAACTACTGAAACAGGCACCGCCTTACCCTCTTTATCAAAAATCTGGGTCATACCTATTTTTTTACCTAATAGACCTATCATCTTATCTCCTACGAGTACGCAACTTACGGAACAAAGTGGACATAAGTTGCTGTACGAGTTGGACCCTTGACATCTTCGATGTCAAGGGTAAATTCAGACATATCCCGAATGGAGCCACTTCTTAAGTCTAACTTCGGGATCCCGAAGTTAGACTTTGAAGAGTAACCGCATTTGGGACAACTTATGTCATTAGATTCCATAAGTTGTGTCTTCATTTTATCTCCACATCCACTCCTGCAGGCAGGTCTAATTTTTTAAGGGCGTCTATAGTTTTTGCAGTCGGATTTACTATATCCAGTAACCGCTTATGGGTTTTTATCTGAAATTGCTCTCTGGATTTCTTATCCACGTGCGGAGAGCGAAGCACAGTGTATAGCTCCCTTTCTGTGGGAAGCGGCACCGGCCCTGATACCTGCGCACCTGTCCTTTTTGCAGTATCCACTATCTCAGTAGTGGATTTATCCAGAAGCCTATGGTCATAGGCTCTTAGCTTTATCCTTATTTTAATTTTTTGCTGTTCAGCCATTATAGTTTATTCCTTTGTCAAATAAATAGAAGTACGATTACGACGATTATGCCGAATGTTGTTATTCTTCAAGGTATCACTTCGGCATCCCGACGCGTTTCTAAAGAAGTTGCTACGTTCGGGAAAATACCGATTACAGAGATTGAAACTTCGTTATTAAATCGCTGTAATCTTTTTAAAATCGCTG
>CAZDNS010000120.1:0-3709 GCA_964506845.1 uncultured Planctomycetia bacterium
ATGTCAGTACATGGCACAAATGGCCTGTGGGGCTTAATCAGCGTAGGATTATTTGCAGATGCGACCTATGGTAATTACGCCACGATAGAACCTTTTGCCAGGGGCCTGTTTTATGGCGGTGGCACGGCTCAATTGATTGCTCAACTTATCGGCGCTGCTACTGCAGCTGCCTGGGCATTTGGTTTAGGTTTTATACTGTTTAAAACAATGGATGTAATCTTTGGTATTCGTGTTTCACCTGAAGAAGAGTTAAAAGGTTTAGATATTCCAGAACACGGAACACCTGCGTATCCTAATTTTTATACAGTGAATAGTTGACGGGTCGGGGAGTTTCCCGACCCGTCATGACCCATCGGGGAAGAATGAAAAGAAAAACTCCCCGATGGGTCAAATAGTTAATCTGGAGGGCTAAGGTATGAAAAAGATTGAGGCAATCATCAGGGTTGAAAAATTAGATGAGGTGCGCGATGCCCTGGAGAAACTTGGCTATCCGGGAATGACCATCACGCGGATAGAAGGACATGGCCGACAAAAGGGTTTAAAGGAGCAATTCCGGGGAAGGGAGTTTAAGGTGGAGCTCTTACCTAAAATGAAAATCGAGATTGTCGCCCATGATGCGGATGTAAATAAGATTATGAGCTCTATCTCACAAACCGCCAAGACCGGCGAAATCGGCGATGGTAAAATCTTTGTCTATCCTGTAGAAAATGCCCAGCGTATCCGCACTGGCGAAAGCGGGGATAAGGCAGTATAGAGATGGTAGATAAAGATTTAATGAAAAGGATTAGAGATATAAAGGTAGAAAATGGATACACATTATTTGATTTATCTAAGAGGCTCGACCTTCCGGTCTCTACCATAGAGAGGTGGCTTAAGACCAATCGTATAAATAAGGTCTACGCGAAGGTAACAAGAGAAAGATTAGGGATAACCTAAAGGGACTGTCCCTGTCAGGGCTAAAACAATAGCCTTTTAAGGGGACTGTCCCTAAAATTGTGCCAGATATTTCTCAATTGAATAAACAAATGATTAAACAAAGAGAGAAAGGAGGAAAGAAGAAATGGATATGCAGGTGATAATGAATACGATTTGGGTCTTGGTCACAGCAAAGCTTGTTTTCTTTATGAATTTAGGCTTTGCGATGGTTGAGTCAGGTTTTGCCCGGATGAAAAACTGTGTCAACATTTTATCCAAGAATTTTATTGTCTTTGCCATTTCCTCAGTTGGATTTTTAGTTTTAGGTTGGGGGCTTATGTTTGGGGACGGGAATCCTTTTATTGGGCTCAAAGGATTATGGTTTGTAAGCGGCCTAGATAATTCCCCTGCAGCAGGCAGTGCTTATCAAGGTGTTTATTCATCGATTGGTTGGACAGCTGTGCCTTTGTGGGCAAAATTTTTCTTTCAATTAGTCTTCTGTGGAACCGCAGCAACTATCGTCTCTGGTGCAGTAGCGGAAAGAATAAAGTATAAGGCATTTATTTTATTTAGTTTTGTTATGACGATGATTATATATCCAATTGTTGGTCATTGGATCTGGGGCGGAGGATGGCTGGCACAGAAAGGGATGTTTGATTTTGCAGGCTCTACAGTTGTCCATTCAGTTGGCGGATGGGCAGCTTTAGCAGGAGCGCTTTTGCTCGGTCCTAGGTTTGGGAAGTACAGTAACGGAAGAATAAACCCAATCCCTGGGCACAATCTGTCTTTGGCAACATTAGGAACGTTTGTGCTATGGTTTGGCTGGTTTGGATTTAATCCAGGTTCAACCATGACTGCAGACCCGATGGCAATAAGTCACATTGCTGTCACTACCAATACTGCAGCTGCAGCAGCTATAATGAGTTCCACTATAATTTCTTGGCTCATATTGGGTAAACCAGATTTAGGCATGACTTTAAATGGGTGTTTAGCAGGTCTTGTGGCCATAACCGCGCCCTGCGCTTTTGTAAGCGTCGGCAGTTCTATAATTATCGGCCTAGCTGCTGGTATATTAGTAGTGTTATCTGTTATAGGCTTTGACAGGTTAAGGATAGATGACCCAGTTGGCGCTTTATCAGTGCATTTAGTAAATGGAATCTTTGGCACTCTCTGCGTGGGATTGTTTAGCCAGGATAAGATAGCTGGAGTAGCTACCGGGGATGGGTTATTCTATGGCGGAGGACTTAAGTTATTTCTTGCTCAATTGACCGGAGTAATCAGTGCGGGTGCATATACCTTTATGGTTTCTTTGATTGCCTGGGCTATATTAAAGGCAACAATGGGCATAAGAGTCAGCCTGCAGGAAGAGATAGAAGGATTGGATATTGGCGAGCATGGCAATTCTGCTTATCCAGAATTTTTAGGCCGCAAGCCTGCATATTCTTTCTTGGGAGTCAAGAGCGAAGAATAAATTGATGGAGGTGAAGGATGAAGAAAATAGAAGTTATTATCCGGCCAGAAAAACTTGAAGCAGTACGCCGGGCGTTGGGACAAGCCGGATGCGGTGGTTTAATGATTAGCGAGATTGAGGGACACGGAAAGCAAAAGGGGGTGGTTCAGCAGTGGCGAGGCGAGAAATACAGAGTAGAACTCTTACCCAAGATAAAGATAGAGGTTATTGTAAGAGATACAGAACTAGAGCGCATCACCAAGGCAATAGTTGATAATGCTAAGACAGGCGAAATCGGAGACGGTAAGATATTTATTTCAAGTATTGACAATGTAATAAGGATTCGTACTGGCGAAAATGGGGAGGCGGCTATTTGAACTTAGGTACTGTTGTTGCGGCTACAATATTTGGTTACCAAGATAGGTAAATTTTTACTTTTATAGTTAAAAGCTGAAAATATAGGCACAATGTGGTGCTAAATTAGGCAAAAATAAAAAAGAACATAGGAGGAGAAAAGATGGTAAAGGCAAAAAAATCAAGCCAGGAGAAGAAGAATAAGGCACAATTACGCTGGAATGGCCAGGTTAATCAAGGCGATATTCAAAAGGTAAGCGAACTTATTAAAGAAAATAATATTGAGATCGTGGACTTGAAATTTAATGACCTGCCAGGACTATGGCAGCATTTTTCTATACCTGCGACTGAAATCTTTGAGATAGATGACCCAGTAAAAAGTATCTGGTTGGAAGGCATTGGCTTTGATGGCTCATCAATCAGAGGTTTTCAGAAGATTCAGGAATCGGATATGATTTTACAATTGGATCCTGCCACGGCAGTTGTTGACGTGGCCTGCGATGTGCCTACCTTAAGTATTATTTGTGATATCTATGACCCGATTACCAAGAAGCCCTATACCCGTGACCCCCGCTATGTAGCCAAAAAAGCCGCAGAGTATTTAAGAAGCACTGGTATCGCGGATAAAAGCTACTGGGGCCCGGAGATGGAATTTTTTATTTTTAACGATATCCGTTTTGACCAGACAGAGAATTCTGGTTACTACTTTATTGATTCTATCGAAGGCGAATGGAATTCTGGAAGAGATGAAAAGCCAAACTTAGGCTATAAGCCGCGTTATAAAGAGGGATATTTTCCTGTTCCACCTCACGATTCTCAGCAAGACTTAAGAAGCAAGATAATCTTAGCCATGATTAAAGCCAATATCCCTATCGAGGTGCATCACCATGAGGTGGCTACTGCCGGTCAAGCAGAAATAGATATGAAGTTTGATACACTCGTAAAAATGGCAGATAACTGTCTGATGTATAAATATATCGTCAAAAATAT
>CAZDNS010000121.1:0-3631 GCA_964506845.1 uncultured Planctomycetia bacterium
GGCTGTCTAACCCCCTGAAGTTCGAACAATCCCTTATCATAATATTGTTCTTAGCAAGCGGCTTTATTATCCTCTTTACACTTATATGTCGAGTAGTTAACTTGCAGAGTATAAAATTTGTATTGGATTCATAGGGAAAAATTCCATTTATCTTTTTCAAGCCCTCAAAAAGAAATTTCTTTTCTTTCTCAATAAACCCTTTGCTTTTGGTTATGTAATCCTTATTCAGGATTACCTGGCTGCCAACCGCCTGCGCCAGGCTATTCACTGCCCACGGGTTTTGGAATGAGGCAATCCTATTTATCAAATCCCGATTACTTATTAAATAGCCTATCCTTAGACCCGGGATTGCAAAAATTTTGGTCAGAGAACGCAGAATTAACAGATGAGTGCTCTTTATTGCCTGCGAAACAGTTTGGAACTTATCTGACTCTTTAACAAAATCCATAAACACCTCATCTATAACGAGAAAGGTTTTGTATCTGGCGCACTCTTTTATAAATCTTATGACCTCATCGCTTGGTATGAGAGACCCGGTGGGGTTATTGGGATTTGATAAAAAAATAAGGTCAAAATTTGGTATGACTTTTGATATTTTATCCACATCCACTCTAAAGCCATCGCTTTCCTTTAGCCTGATGAAAGAGACCTTAGAGCCTGTTAGTTTACTGGCAATTTCATATTCACTGAAAGTAGGTTTAAGGACTAAAACCCTCTCTGGCTTTAAGGCCTGGGGTATCAGGTATATAAGCTCTGCTGAACCATTCCCCATCATTAAATTTTCTTCTTTTATCCTGTGAAATCTGGATAGGTTGTATTTAAGCAACGTGGCGTGGGTATCCGGGTAATGAATAAGCCTGTCTATACTCTTCTGAATAATAGCCTTTGTTCTCTCGGGCATGCCAAGCGGATTTATGCTTGCGCTGAAATCAATTATTCTTTCTTCTGGAATTTTGTATTTCTTTGAAAAGGCGTTTAAATTTCCTCCATGGTTCTTGTCCATATTATTCTACCCTCAAATGATAAAACAAAAAAGCACGACGCATTCAGAAACTTCGTTTAACGCACCTATTGTGTCTCCGGTTAAACCACCTAATTTCCTTTTTAAAAACCCTGAGACCAAAAAGGCAACTGCCAGCGAGATAACAAAAAATATCAATCCCCTCATCTTAGCCAATGCCAGAAAAATAAACAGGCTAAATAGCGCTCCTATAAAAAGCGCTCTTCTATCTGCATATTCGATAAAATACCTTGCCTTCCCTTCTAGTCTTGCATAGGTTGAGGTGCAACAGGCCAGCACCTGTGAGAGCCTTGAAAGGGTTGCCATCATTATCAGCGCCTTCCATAATGACCCATATGGTATGCTTGAGATAAGCGCAAATTTTAAAATAAGCAGGCATACAATTCCAGCGACTCCTACTGCGCCGACGTGGCTGTCCCGCATTATCCTTAAGATATCTTCTTTTGACCTTGCTCCGTAAAAACCATCGCAGGTGTCGGAAAACCCGTCCAAATGGATGGCGCCTGTAATAATTATAGAAAAAATCAAAATCAGAATACTCCTTACCGGGATAGGCGTAAAACTCAAAACCTCAGCACAAAAAGCCAGGGAAAGCCCTATCAGGAATCCTGTAAAGGGAAAATAAATTAAGGCACCTCCAAAATCCTTCTCTTTTACCCCTTCTTTTAGAGTAATCGGTAAAATGGTCAAAAATTGCAAGGCAATTAAAAATCTTTTCACCCCATTAGGAATACCGATTTTACTCTGTTGGCGATTCATGTGTCGCTTCTTTCAGAAACCGAGGCGCTTTTGAATGTAGCCATTTCGCTCAAAATCTTTACAGAGGCCTCTACTATATTCATAGCCAATGCAGCCCCTGTGCCTTCGCCTAACCTTAGGTTTAGGTCTAAAATAGGCTGAAGAGCCATATATTCGAGAATAACCCTGTGACCCTTTTCCTGTGAACAGTGAGAGGCAATCATATAATTTTTAGCCCTTGGTTGTAATCCATAGGCTATCAGTGCGGCTGCGCCTGAGATAAAACCGTCTATTATAACAGGTATCTTTCTAGAGGCAGCTGTCAAAATCACGCCTGCCAGACCTCCAATTTCAAAACCGCCTACCTTTGTCAGAATATCCAATGGGTCTTTGGGGTCGGGTTTGTTTATACTGAGTGCTCTTTTAATAACCTGAATTTTATTGACGAGGGCTTTATCGTTTATGCCTGTGCCTCTGCCTGTAAGAGCCTCAACCGGTTTTCCTGTGATGCAGGCCGATATTGCGCTTGAAGCAGTAGTATTTGCTATCCCCATATCACCGGTCCCGACTATATCCAGGCCTTTCTTAAACTCCTCTTCTAATACCTCTATTCCCGCCTCTATTGATTTTATTGCCTCCGTTTTCGTCATAGCCGGACCTTTAACCATATTTTTCGTTCCAAAACCAATCTTTTTCACTTTTAACTTTTCACTTTTAACTTTTAACTTCTCTGCCACCCCCATATCTACCACTACAACCCTTGCGCCTGCGTGCCTGGCTAAGACATTTATACCCGCTCCACCGTTTATAAAATTATAAACCATCTGCTCTGTAACCTCTTGCGGAAATGCGCTTACGCCTTCTTTAGCAACGCCATGGTCAGCTGCCATAGTAATTATGGCCTTGTTTTTAAAGCACGGATTTTCCCTGCCTGTCGCCTGAACTATTAGTTTGGCAATCTCCTCAAGCCTTCCCAAGCTTCCCTGGGGCTTGGTCAGATTATCAAGCCTCTCCTGGGTTTTTTCTGCCAGGGAATTATCTACCTCCTCAATCGCCCCGATCACCTTTTTTAGCTTATTCATTTTTAACCTCTCCTTCAATGAGACCACAATTTATGGAACGAAGTGAACATAAATTGTATGGTCGAATTGACCCCGAAGCTTATGCTGAAATTATCGTAGAGAATTTCAGCATGCTTAAGCGAGGGATCTGTTGTCGTATCATCTCCTTATAAGAATTTTTCTCCTTAAATTTTTGATTTCAATCGGTATGCCTGCTTGCATAAAAATAACCTCATCTGCATATCTTGCCATCAACTGGTTTGTCAGGCCAAGCAAATCCCTGAATCTCCTTGCCAGATAATTATCCGGCACTATTCCGCTTCCTACTTCGTTAGAAACCAGGATAGTTATGTATTTACTTTTTACAATAATTCTCGCAATTTTCTCCAGAAATCCTTTTATCTCCTCATCCTTAAGCCCTTCTTTCATAAGATTAGCCACTAATAAACCCAGGCAATCAATTACTACCGCTTTGCACAGTTTATTTAAAGAAACTAACGCTATGTCTATATCCCTAAGACAGGTAATGGTCTTCCAGAAATGCGGGCGTGATTTTTTGTGAAGTTTAAGCCTTTCTTTCATTTCCTTGTCAGGATTTATACAGGTCGCCACATAGACCACCTTTTTAGACAGGCTCTTTGCCAAGTTTACAGCATGCTGACTCTTACCGCTTCTTGCACCGCCGAGTATAAAGATAAATCTTCCCATATAATTATTTCTATATTTATTGCTTTGTCAAACAAATAGAAGTGCGATTACGGCGATTAAAAAGACCGATTACGCAGATTGGAACATCGTTATTAAATCGCTG
>CAZDNS010000122.1:0-3523 GCA_964506845.1 uncultured Planctomycetia bacterium
ATGCTCATTCGTAAACTTGGGCTTAAGTGTAAATTTATTTAATGCGTTTGTATTAGATTGTCATTTTGGTATTTACATTTTAACTTTTGGATTGATTTTTTATATTGTTTATAAGTGATGAAGATAACAGGCGGCAAAGACCGCTCGAGATTAATTAAGACTCCAAGGCTGAAAGATATCAGGCCCACGCTTGACAAAATCAGAAAGGCTATATTCGATATCCTGCAGAATGAGATAGCTGATAAGGTCATATTAGACCTTTTCAGCGGAAGCGGCGCTATCGGCCTTGAAGCCATAAGCAGGGGCGCAAAGATAGTCTATTTTATTGAAAGAGAAAAGGCGTGCATAGATGTTATAAATGAAAATATAGAATTACTTAAATATGAAGATAGGGCAAATGTTTTACGGGGGGATGTTTTTAAAGCCATCAGGGAGTTTGGCGAAATCCGGGAAAAATTTGATATCATAATAATGGATCCGCCGTATAGGAGGGATTTGGCAAAAAAAGCGTTGCTTAAAATTTCTGTATATGATATCATCAAACCTTCCGGTTTTGTTATAGCAGAGCATAGTAAGACGGAAAAACTTCCGGAACGCATAGATTTGCTTCAATTATACAGGCAAATTTCTTACGGGGATACAGTCCTGTCGTTTTATAGATTAGGAGCATAAGAAGGTGAAAAATATCGCCATATATCCGGGTAGTTTCGACCCTATCACCTACGGCCATATTGATCTAATAAAAAGAGCGCTCAGGATATTTGACAAGGTGATTATTGCGGTAGCCCATAACCCTGAGAAGGGGGTTCTCTTTTCAGTTAAAGAGCGTGTCGAGATGATAAAAAAAGTAACGGCAACTCTTAAGGGAGTTAGCGTAGAGGATTTTGATGGTCTTCTACTGGACTATGCTAAAAAGAAAGGCGTGTCGGTTATTATAAGGGGGCTTCGCATGATATCGGATTTTGAGTATGAATTTCAGATGGCTCTTACAAACAGAAAGCTCGACGATTCCATAGAGACTATATTTATGATGCCGAGTGAGTCATTTTCGTATCTTTCCTCCAGGCTTATAAAGGAAGTGGTTGCACTCGGCGCAGACGTTAAGGAATTTGTCCCGGCCCTTGTTGAAGAAAAACTTAAGGCCAAGCTGCTTTCCTTAAAAGGCCGTGCCAGATAAAATGGCTATAGTAGATAAAAATATAATCTTAACCTTAAGGGAAGAGGCAAAAAAATTTGGAAGCAGGATTGTCCTTCCTGAAGGCTTAGAACCCAGAATTCTAAGAGCAGCGGCCATGGCAAACAGCCTGGGTATTGCAAAAATCGTCCTGCTTGGCAATGAAGAGGCTATAAAGGATAAATCAAAAGAGTTTTCTCTGAACCTTGAGGGCGTGAAAATAGTAGATTATGAAAATGATAAGAACCTGGAAAAATATGCGGAGGCTTTCTACAATCTCAGGAAACATAAGGGAATAACCCCGGAAGATGCAAGGAAGGCGCTTAGAAATCCGGTGTTTTTTGCCGCTATGATGGTAAGGGAAGGCCATGCGGATGGTTTCGTTGCAGGAGCGGATTTTACAACGCGCGATGTCGCAAAGGCAGCCATACAGTGCCTTGGTGTTTCAAAGGGCATCCAGACGGTGTCAAGCGCCTTTGTCATTTTAGTCCCGATAGATGAAGTAAAATGCAGGCTCTTTATATTTGCTGACTGCGGGATTGTTCCAGAGCCTACGGCAAGGCAACTCGTTGATATAGCAAAATCAGCAAGCGCACTCCTTGTGGATTTATTTAACCTAACGCCCAGGGTGGCTATGCTCAGTTATTCGACAAAGGGAAGCGGAAGGGGTGTTTCTGTGGATAAAGTGAATGAAGCAACTAAAATTTTAAAACAGGAAGAATCCTCGCTTGTGATAGATGGAGAATTGCAGGCAGACGCCGCTGTAGAAGCAGGGGTGGCCAGAATAAAATCTCCCGATAGCCCTATTAAGGGCGATGCAAATGTGCTCATATTTCCAAATTTAGATTCCGGGAATATCTCCTATAAACTCACCCAGCGCCTTGCCCATGCAGATGCCCTGGGTCCCCTCCTTTTAGGACTAAACTACCCTGCCAGCGATCTTTCAAGAGGCTGCTCTGCCAACGATATTGTGGATATTATAACGCTCACATCAACGAGGTCCAGGTGTCAAGGGTCTTAGTCATCAACTCCGGGAGTTCCTCTGTAAAATTCCAGCTTTTTGAAATGAAGCCCAAGGGTTTTCTTTTGTGCAAGGGGCTGGTAGAGCGGATAGGCGAAAGGAACTCGTATTTTTTTTATCAGAAAAAAGGGGTTAATCTTAAAAGGTCTCTGGATGTAAAAAATCACAAACAGGCTATATCGCTTATAATAGCAATTTTAAAGGATAAAAAGGCAGGCGTTATAAAAGAACTATCCGATATCTTTGGCGTAGGCCACCGTGTTGTCCACGGAGGGGAGGAGTTTAGCAAACCCTGCATTATATCCGAAAAGATATTAAAAAGGCTTTCGAAATATAATGAACTTGCGCCCCTGCACAACCCGCCAAACTTAACGGGTATAAAGGTATGTATGGAATTGTTGTCAGGGATTGCCCAGGTAGCGGTATTTGACACCGCATTCTACCACACCATTCCCGAATATGCATATATCTATGCGATACCTTACAGGTTCTATAAAAAGTATTTGATAAGAAGGTACGGGTTTCATGGTACAAGCCATAATTTTATCGTAAATGAAGTCGCAAAGATGCTAAACAGGCCCTTGAATAGGCTGCGGCTTATAAGCTGCCATTTAGGCAATGGTTGCAGTATTACTGCTGTGAAATTTGGAAAGGCTGTTGATACGAGTATGGGTTTTACACCTCTGGAGGGGCTCGTAATGGGAACCCGCAGCGGAGATATAGATCCTGCCATAATATTCTATCTTGCAAAAAAATTCAAATTTTCGCTTGAAGAGATAAGTTCGCTATTAAACAGGGAAAGCGGCCTTCTGGGAGTATCCGGTATAAGCAATGATATGAGAGACCTTATGGCAAAGTATAAAATAAACCACAAGGCAAAACTTGCCGTTGATATGTTCATATACAGGATAAGAAAATACATAGGCGCATATTCGGTAACGCTGGGCAAGGTAGATGCAGTAATATTTACCGCAGGCATAGGTGAAAATCAGCCTTTTATAATAAAAAAGATCTGCGAAAACCTTTCAACTATTTTAAATAATAAACGAATAAGATGCCTGGTTATACCTACTAACGAAGAACTGATGATAGCAAGGGATACATACGCCATTTTAAAGAAGGATTCCGATAAAACAGATTACTAATTATATATGAATTGATTTAAGTACTTAGGATAAATGACCAATGCCAAAATCCGAATGACGAATAAATTCCCAATGCCTAAATTTCCAAATATCCAATTTATAAGCTGTTTTGTCATTGGGTCATTAAGTATACTGCTCCCCGTTAAGTAACTGATGCATTTTAGGAGAAAACCTCCTATAATT
>CAZDNS010000123.1:0-3466 GCA_964506845.1 uncultured Planctomycetia bacterium
CAAAAAAGCCTCATTCTGATAGCATTAAGAGAAATCTAAAGATATTGTAACGCAAAACTCAAAACGCAAAGCGCAAAATTAAAACCCAAAGTTTTAAACTTTAGCTTTGCACTTTACGCTTAATATTATGGACTTAGATACCCTAAGACACAGCGCATCCCACATAATGGCGCACGCAGTAAAGGAATTATTCCCCAGGGCAAGGCTCGGCATAGGGCCCTCTATTGAAGAGGGATTCTATTATGATTTTGACGTGGAAAGTCCTTTTTCTGCCAAAGACCTTGAAGATATAGAAGAAAGGATGAAAGAGATAATAAAGAGGGGTCTGAAATTGGAAAGGCAAGAACTCAATAAGAAGGAAGCCATTGATTTATTTAAGAATCTGGAAGAAAACTATAAGATAGAACTTATAAATGAGATACCGGATGAAACAGTATCTGTTTACAGGCAGGGCGATTTTGTTGACCTGTGCAGGGGCCCCCATATGAAAAGCACCTCCGAGGTTAAGATATTTAAAATTCTTAGTTCTTGCGGTGCATACTGGCGGGGGGACGAACACAATAAGATGCTTCAGAGGATATATGGGACAGCTTTCTTTAGCAAGGAGGAACTGGAAAAATATCTATTTCTGTTAGAGGAGGCAAAAAAGAGAGACCACAGGAAACTCGGGAGAGAACTTGATTTATTCAGCATACAGGATGAGATAGGGCCCGGCCTTGTCCTCTGGCATCCAAAGGGAGCAGTTGTCAGGAAAATAATTGAGGATTTCTGGAAGGATGAGCACATAAAAAGAGGATATAAGATTGTATATACGCCTCATGTAGCAAGGCAGGATTTATGGAAGACAAGCGGGCATCTTGAATTTTATAAGGATTATATGTATTCTCCGATGGACATAGAGGGTAGGAATTTCCTTATAAAGCCGATGAACTGCCCCTCGCACATACTTATTTATAAAAGCCAGCTTAAGAGTTATAAAGACCTTCCGATAAAATTAGCAGAGCTTGGCACAGTTTACAGATATGAGAAGTCCGGGGTTCTCCACGGCCTTATGCGGGTAAGGGGTTTTACCCAGGATGATGCGCATATATTTTTAACAGAAGAACAGCTTGAGGCAGAGATAGAATCCATAATAGAATTAGTTATATTTATGCTGAGGACATTCGGATTCAGCGAGTATGAGGTGTTTATATCTACAAGGCCGGAAAAATTTGTTGGGACTATTGAGAACTGGCAGAGGGCAGAGGATGCCTTAAAAAAAGCGCTTGATAATGCGCCCGTAAAACTGAAATATGCCATTGACCCCGGAGAGGGGGTTTTCTACGGCCCCAAGATTGATATAAAGATAAAGGATGTTTTAGGAAGGCCATGGCAGTGCACAACGATACAGGTAGATTTTAACCTGCCAGAGAAATTTGGTGTTACCTACATAGGAGAAGACGGGAAAGAGCATATGCCTATAATGATTCACAGGGCAATCCTTGGCTCGTTTGAGAGATTTTTTGGCGTTTTGATAGAGCATTATGCAGGCGCATTTCCCCTGTGGCTGGCTCCTGTGCAGGTGATTATAATACCGATATCCCAGAAGCATCACGCCTATGCCAAGGAGTTGAAGGACAGGCTTGACAAGGAAAATATCAGGGCAGAACTTGATATCAGGAATGAGAAGATGGAATACAAGATAAGAGAGGCGCAGCTGAATAAGATTCCCTATATGGCAATAGTTGGCGACAGGGAGATGAATCAAAACACCTTATCCATCCGCTCAAGACAGAAACAGGATGAGGGTTCATTCAAGACAGAAGAGTTTATAGAGAGGCTGAAGAGAGAAATAGATTTGAGAACATAGAATTAAGGTTAAGGCTGAGGTTGAGATTTTCTAAACCTTAACCTAAACCTCAACCTTTTAATTTTAATAAGGAGGTGATGGTGATAGAAAAGAGTTTAAGGATAAACGAGAGAATAAGGGTGCCTCAGATAAGACTGATAGGCGCAGAGGGCGAACAGGTAGGCGTAGTTTCTACCGAGGAGGCCCTAAAAAGGGCGCGGGAAGCGCAGTTAGATTTAGTAGAGGTAGCGCCTCTGGCAAATCCGCCTGTTTGCAGGATAATGAGTTTCAGCAAATACAAGTATGAACAGGCAAAGAGGGAGAAAGAAGCAAGGAAGAAACAGCACGTGATACACATAAAGGAGATAAGATTTAAACCGCGGATAGACGAGAATGACTATCAGGTAAAATTAAGGCACATAAAAGAATTTTTAGGCAAGAAAGACAAGGTAAAGGTAACGATGATATTCAGAGGCAGGGAGATAACGCATCTGGAAATAGGAAAGCGCGTGCTTGACAGGCTTGCAACGGACATAGCGCCTGTCGGAGAAATAGAGAAATCCCCCGTCCTTGAAGGAAGAAGTATGACAACGGTAATATTGCCTAAATGAGCCCTCGGGGAGTTTTTAGTCAAGGGCTCATCCTGAGGACCCCGACCATGAGTGAAACGAATGGGGAGGGGACGAAGGATCTCATAAAAATGAAAGACCAAAAAACCTACTTCTACATCCTAACCAACAAAAGAAAGAATGTGTTGTATGTTGGCTCGACAAAGAACCTCATAAAACGGCTGCAAGAACATAGAAAGGGTTACAATAAGGGATTTACAAAAAAGTATAACATTAATCGATTAATTCATTATGAAATCTTCGGAGGCCTTGATAAAGCCAAAGATAGAGAAAGAGAAGTCAAAGGCTGGAGACGTCAAAGGAAAATGGAATTAGTAGAAGCGGAGAATAAGCAATGGAGAGATCTTTATAAAGAGATCCTTCCCCTTCGCTTCGTTCAGGGTCAGGATGAGGGGTTGGAAAAGTAGATGAAACTCCCCAACCCCTCACCTAAATAAAAAGAGGGTGTATTTATGCCAAAGATAAAAACTTCTAAGGGAGTGGCGAAGCGCTTCAGGCTTACAAAGAAGAAAAAATTGAAAAGGGCGCATGCGTTTAAAAGCCACATCCTTTCAAAAAAACGCAGGAAGAGAAAAAGACATTTGCGCCACGAGGATTATGTCTCAAAATCAGACAAGCAGAGGATAAGAAGGCTGCTTGGGATTTAGAATATAAGAGTAGCTAGTAGCGAGAAAAATAAAATTCTTTCTACGTGTTATCATAAAGGAGGAATACTGTTATGCCAAGAGTTAAGCACGGTCCGGCAACCCTGAGAAGGAAAAAGAGGCTCTTTAGGATGGTGAAAGGAGCCCGCGGGGCAAGGTCAAAACTTTTGACCATATCCTCAGAATCCCTGAAAAAGAGTTTGGTTTATGCCTACAGGGATAGAAGGAACAGAAAGAGAGATTTCCGAAGGCTCTGGATTACCAGAATAGGTATAGCCTGCAAGAATGCCGGAGTAACCTACAGCCGCTTCATAAATGCCTTAAAGAAAGCAAATATCCTTCTCGATAGAAAGATGCTCTCAGAG
>CAZDNS010000124.1:0-3453 GCA_964506845.1 uncultured Planctomycetia bacterium
TTGGGGGTGCTTGTAGGAAAAACTGAGCCGAATGTGACGAGCACCGCAAGCGAAGAAGTAAATTGGGCTTAAACTTATTATCTTTCTTATCATTACAACACCATTTATTTGGGTTTGTATTAGTTACTGATTTTACTCATACCTCAGCGCTTCTACAGGCTTTAGTCGGGAAGCCTGATATGCTGGATATAGCGTTGAAAAAAGGCATATTAATATAGAAGCGATTATAATAAAAAGAGAGTCCTGTAGTTCTATTTTTACGGGTAACCTATCTATATAATAAATATCAGGCGGTAACTTAATAAATTGATAAGTTTTTAATATATAAGACAATGCAAATCCTCCTAAAGCGCCCAGCACAGTACCTGCTAAACCTATAATAAAACCCTGAAGGGAAAATATTTTCATTATACCGCCGTTAGTTGTCCCTATTGTCTTTAATATGCCGATATCCTTTGTCTTTTCCATAACCACCATTATAAGCGTGCTTATGATGTTAAAACAAGCCACCACTATTATAAGGGTGAGTATTATAAACATAACCGTCTTTTCTAATTTCAACGCATTGAATAGATTTCTGTTTACATCCATCCAGGTTAAAACCCAGTATTCATAGCCTACTATTTTCTCAAGGTTCTTTTTTATGGAATTAGCCTTATAGATATCGTCAATCCTCACGCCGACGCCGCTGACTAACCCACCCACGCCTAAAAACTCCTGGGCATCGCTTAATAACATAAACACAAGCCCTGAGTCATATTCATACATACCGGAGTTATAAATACCTGCTACTTTAAAAATGCGGGTCTTTCCATCAAAAGGAGAAATCAGGGGGACGGTCTCACCGAGTCTTGCGTTTATCTTAAAAGCAAGTTCCCTTCCTAAAATGATGCCGCCTTTTTCGAGCCTGTATGTTCCCTCTTTTATATAAGAAGCGAGTCTTGTAACATTTATCTCTTCCTCCGGCGCAACCCCTCTAAGGCTAATAAAATATACCTTATCCTTATACCTTAGAAATCCCTGGCCGTTTAAAAAAGGGGCGCTGGCTACTACATCCTCAACGCCTTTTATCTTCTCGATAACCCTGTAGGGTTCCGGAAGACCGCCTTCTCTTTGAATAAGTATATGGGAGTTTGTCTCAACTATCTTATCCCTGAGGTCATTGTCAAAACCGCTCATAACCGCCAGAACAACTATCAATGCCATAACTCCCACTGCAACGCCGAGTATGGATATAAGGGTTATGATAGAGATAAACTTCTCTTT
Organism: uncultured Planctomycetia bacterium; assembly: GCA_964506845.1. Taxonomy (GTDB): domain Bacteria; phylum Omnitrophota; class Gorgyraeia; order VGKN01; family VGKN01; genus CAZDNS01. The sequence continues at coordinate 1,267 of CAZDNS010000124.1, forward strand.
TCGCTTTGCAGTTAAATATCTTAAGGCTATGAATAATTCGTAACGCATTTTAAAAAATCGGTAACTGGCGATTAGGAATTGGTAATTGGTTAAATGGTTAAATTACTAATTACCAATTACTATTTACTATCTTTTGACTCTGGCTTAAGCTGCGGGAACAAAATCACGTCCCTGATAGAGTCCGAATTTGTCAAAACCATTACAAGTCTGTCTATGCCTATACCTAAACCCCCTGCAGGCGGCATCCCGTATTCCAATGCCTCGATAAAATCACAGTCAATTTCTCTTATGTCGTCCTTATCCAAATCCTTTAGTTGCTCCTCAAAGCGCTTTTTCTGCTCTATGGGATCATTCTGCTCTGTATAGGCATTTGCCACTTCTAAATCTCCGATATAGAGCTCAAACCTCTCTGATATAAGCGGGTCGTCCTTTTTCACCCTTGCCAAGGGGCAGAACTCGCTGAATAAATCTACAAAAAAGGTTGGTTTGTTCTCCTTCTCATTTTCAAGCAGGTCCTCAATTATCTTTGAAAGTTTTGAGCGGGTGATTTTTTCTGCCTTATCAAGCTCAACCCTTACATTTGCCTTTTTAAGTTTAGCCAGCCACGCCTCGGTTGAATCGCCCGGTATGATATCATACAACTCCTTCATCTTCTCTTTAAACGAAACTACCTTCCACGGTGGGTTAAAATCTATCTCTCCTTCTTTTAACCTTATTGTGGTTGCCCTGCTTATCTCCTTCAATAAATATATAAATAACTCCTCTGTCAGCCGCATCATATCCGTGTAATCTGCATACGCCCAGTATGCCTCAAGCATTGTAAACTCGGGGTTATGCCTGGTGGATATACCCTCGTTTCTAAAACTCTTATTTATCTCATAGACCTTCTCAAAGCCTGCCACAAGCAGCTTTTTTAAATATAACTCAGGCGCAATTCTCAAATACAGGTCTATGTCGTATTCGTTATGATGGGTCTTAAACGGCTTTCCGGTAGCGCCCCCGGGTATTGAATGAAGCATTGGCGTCTCAACCTCGAGAAATCCCTTATTTTCTAAAAAACCCCTCATAAGGCTTATAATCTTTGTTCTCGCCAGAAACACCTTTTTTGAATTGTCGTTTGAGATAATATCAAGATACCTCTGCCTGTATCTTGTTTCTATGTCCTTCAGGCCGTGCCATTTTTCAGGAAGGGGTTTCAAACTCTTTGAAAGAAGGATAAACTCATCCGTCTTCACCGTCAACTCGCCTGTCCTTGTCTTAAAGACCTCGCCTGTCAGGCCGATTATATCTCCGATATCAAGGCTATTAAAGGCCTCAAAATTTTTTTCGCCTATTAAATCCGACTTTATATATCCCTGGATACGGCCGGTCTCGTCCCTTATGTCAAAGAATATACTTTTTCCGTGGCTTCTAATCGCCGTTATCCTGCCGGCAAGTTTTACCTTTAACCCCTCCTTAAAATCGGCTATTATAAGGGCTATGGGGTGGGTTTTCTCAAACCTCTTACCAAATGGCTCTAAACCTAACAGCCTTAATTTATTTAACTTATCTAATCTGTCTTTTAAAATCGTATTTTCTTCCGCCATATTGAACCCAAAATTTGCATTATGGATTTAATAATATCTCTAACTACTTTAAAAGATTATAATCATTGAGTTACGCAGTATGTCTTTGCACTAAATCAAATTTTGCCGTAGGCAGCACTAATTCTTCAGAGAGGTTTGTCCCAAGCAGAAAATTAGTGCTGGGTTAACCCAGCACTTTATTTCTACGAGAGGTTTTCTTATACAACATAAAGTGCTGTCCAAGGGGCAAATTTTTCTAATGAAAAATTTAGGTTAAAATAATTAATAAATTATAATTTATTAGAAAAGGGATGTCAATTGAAATATCCTTTTGAGAGGGTATAAAAAGTGCATAAGTTTATTATCCCTTGCTTCGGGGTTTTTCTCTCCGCAACGCTTGCTCGCCCCAGCGTGTCTCGCTTCGCTTCGTGAAAATTCTCGCTCTCCGCCAAAATTCATAGCGGAACCATGCCCGCTTGAATTTTCAAGATGCGTCTCAAAAAACCCACTCGCAGGGGACCCTTTCAACTACCCACTTTTTGTTGATATATCATCCTTTTTTGCGGGTGGAATTTTCCAAATAAAAACCCTGCACCATATGGTGCAGGGTTTTAGGTTGCCT
>CAZDNS010000125.1:0-3437 GCA_964506845.1 uncultured Planctomycetia bacterium
ATGTTTTAGGGACGGTCCTTAAAAAGATTGTGATTACGCTCTGGAAATAAAGCAGTTTGGAACAGAGTATCGAACTCGCCAAAGTGCTCCGGCGACAGGATTCGAACCTGTAACCTCGATCTTAACAGGATCTCGCGCTACCATTGCGCCACGCCGGAAACGAAGGAACGAGGGTATTATACCATGGTTAGGCTTGCCGTACCGAGCCGCCATTCCCCAAAAAACAGTTGATTGTTTGCTCGTTCTTTTGTATGCTCGTGTTTGAACCTACCTGTCCGGAAAATCCGAGTAGTAAACCCGTCGAATTCGACCAGTTTAAAATAAACGCTATTGCCCAGATGCGGTCTTTATTAGGCAGCAGCGGTGTGGAAAAATTGAAAAGCGGGTAACTGAAAGAGTTCTTGTTGGATAAAAAGGAAGAGGTTTAAACCTACGTAACCCGTCGGGTTGCTTCACCTATGATTACTCTTAACTTCAGAAAAGTTTGACATGATTTCCCTCTCTAAAGCCTTCAAAACAGGCGTTTAGGTGGGAGACGATGAATGATGTTAGCTCCTCGTATCTCGACCTTATTTTTGGTTTATATTTTGTTATTGACAAAAGTAAAATAAATTCCTATCATTTGTATAGATATGCAAATGAGTAAAAAGAATGCTCTCCAAAATGAACTCCAAGATAATGAGAAAATTGAGGCGTGTGCTGAAAAATTTGGAACAACAGGCGACCTTACCAGAATGAGGATTTGCTACCTTCTTTGTCATCATCCAGAGTTAGCAGTTTCTGAAATAGCTGAAATTATTGGTTTGCCAATTTCTACAGTATCCCACAGCTTAAAGAAGTTGAAAGAAATACAAGTAGTTGAGAACAGAAGGCAAGCAAAGCAAGTTTTATATTCTTTAGGTAAAAATAAATTTGCTTCGGTCATTAAAAGTCAATTAGAAAACAATGAATAAACGAAGTTTTTCTTCCAGTAAAAAGGCGCTTGTATTAGTGTTAGCAATAGCCGCTATTATTGCTGGTTATTTTTATTTTTCTTCTTTCTAAAGAAGAACAGAAAGCCTACGATTATGCGATGCAAAATTCAGATGAGAAGGGGCCTTGTTGCTGTATGCAAAATTCAGATGAGAAGGGGCCTTGTTGCTGTAAATGCTGGAGATGGAATGTTTACGAAGGTTTAGGAAAGTATTTGATTAAGAATTACAAATTTACTGGACAACAGATTACCCAAGTGTGGAATTTATCAGACGGTTGTGGTGGCGATAGTAAACACCATCATGCCTCATAAATATGAAGAAACAAGCAATTAAAAAACTTAAAACTAAATTTCTTACAGCGGTGTTCTATAGTAGCATTGGTCTTGTAGCCTCGCTTGCATTATTCCTCATTTTCTATTGGAGTTTGAGCCTAAATTCAAGTATTTATAGCCTTATCAACAACACCAAAAGCCAGCCTGTATACCTATGGTCATATATCCTTCTTACTTTTGGGACTATTGTTCTTTTTGGCATTAACGCCCTATTATTTGTTTATCGCTCCCGGAAATTCGGTCCGCCCAAAGTCAAGGTTGCCGGAGGAAGTGGTTTAGGAGCATTGGTAGGGGTAGCGGCTTCAGCTTGCCCGGTATGCGGTTCTGTCCTTTTATCCGCAATTGGCATTGCCGGAGGACTGGCAGCTTTTCCCCTGCAGGGTTTAGAATTAAAAGCACTTTCTTTTGGCTTAATGGCGCTTCCTATATGGTTAACAACAAGGGAACTAAAAACATTAAGCTGTGGAGACGAAAGCTGTCCTACACCATGCCCAACCTCATTTCGAGCAAAAGATAAACCCTATCTTTTAGTCTCTTTGGTGTTGGTTGCTGTTTTGATACTTATTGGTTGGAATATGCTTAAGACCGACCCGATAATTTAGGAGATAGCGATGCTAAAGGAGGTGAGAAATTATGGGACCATGTTGTCCTTGTGGAGCATAAATAAAGACGATGAATGAGTTTGATTTGATTATCATCGGCGGTGGAGCAGGAGCGTTTGCTGCGGCTATTAAGGCCAATGAGTTAGGGGCTAAAACCTTAATGGTAAATCACGGCCTCCCTTTGGGTGGGACTTGCGTTAATGTCGGTTGTATTCCTTCTAAGAATTTACTTAAAGCCGGCGAAGTGCTGTATTACAGTCAACATCATAACTTCAATGGCATCAAACTAAGGATTGATGAATTTGATTTTGGCAAAACAATTCAAGAGGAATTGGATGTGGTGGCTATGATGAGGAAAGAAAAATATGAAGATGTCTTAAAGAATTTGCAGAACGTTACTTTTATTGAGGGTAAGGCTAAATTCGTATCGCCTACTGAAATCGAAGTAGGTGACCAAAAATATCAAGGTAAGAAGTTTGTTATTGCCACCGGCTCAACTACCAATGTTCCATCTATCGAAGGCATAAAAGAAATCGGCTACCTTACACATATCGAGGCTTTGGCTAATAAGAAACAGCCAAAATCTTTAGTTATTATCGGAGCCGGGCCTTTAGGTTTGGAGTTTGCCCAAATGTTTCACCACTTCGGTACTAAAGTAACGGTTTTACAAAGAGGAAATACTATTCTCCCAAGAGTTGAACCGGAAATCGCCTCGGCCTTACAAAAGTATTTATCTGATGAAGGAATTGAACTTTACACAGAGGCTGAAACATTATCTGTTGGTAAAGAAGGCTTGGAGAAAGTGGTGAAAGCAAAAATAAAAGGAATAGAGCAGGAATTTCGAGCAGAGGTGATACTTCTCGCGTCAGGCAAGACCGCTAATACTAAAGACTTAAATCTACAAATAGCAGGCGTAGCAATTGACGAGAGACAAACTATCAAAGTCAATGAATATCAGAAAACCTCGCAAGACTATATTTTTGCAGTTGGGGATGTAACTAATCAAAAACTAAGACTGGAAACAATAGCGGGCAGAGAAGGAACTTTAGCCGCCCAAAATGCCTTAACTGGAAGTCGCGACAGTATCAATTACTGGCAAGTTCCATACGCTGTCTTTACTTACCCCGCGGTTGCAGGCATAGGGATGACCGATGCGGAAGTTATTGAAAGCGGTGGAAGATGCAGTTGCAATACAGTTGACTTTTCTAAAGTGCCTAAAGCTGGAGCAATCAAAGACACCAGAGGAGTAATCAAAATGGTGATAAATGCTGAAAATAGAAAAATCTTAGGTATCCATATGGTAGCGCCGGAGGCAGCAGATATCATCAATCAAGGGATTTACATCTTAAAAGGAGAAATGACAGTTGATGATATGATAGTCGGTTTACCCGTCTTTCCAACCCTTTCAGAAAGCATAAAAATCGCCGCTTTGTCATTTACTACTGATATAACCAAGCTAAGTTGTTGTATATAAAATTCCCCCTTGACTTAGAATTCTCATTACTATATGATATTTACATATATGTGTA
>CAZDNS010000126.1:0-3379 GCA_964506845.1 uncultured Planctomycetia bacterium
CACGCATTGAAGCGTAAAAGACACAAAGGCGTTCAGGAAACTGAACGTCTTTTTAGTTTAAAACCAGCAAGAGGCTGGATAAGACATAGGCGTCCGAAGAAAAAGGACGCTTTAACTTTTTTAACAGGGTAACCGCAAAAGCGCAAAATATTCGCAAAAAACACAAAGAAACTTTCGCGATTTAGCGGTTGCAAAGGAGGAGGAAAAAAATGAAAAGGATAACAAAGTTGGTAAGCGGTTTAATTCTAACGAGTCTTTTCTTAACCTTAGTCTCAACTCTTGTTTTTGCAACTCCCTCAACGCACATCTGGTCTCCCTCTACAGATGTCCAGGCGTTTAAAAAATGGCATCTGACGAGCGATTTTTATTTCCCATCCGAGAGGGATTCTGCAGGAAACAGGCCTTCTACGATAACAAATCTTGGCCTAACTATAGGAGTGTTACCATTTGAGAAGTTAAATATGGAAGTAGGTTTTGACCACAAGACAGGAACAGGCGACCTTGATGATTATCCCATATATTTTAACACCAAATTAGGCATTCCTGAAAAGGCGTTTGGAGAGTATTTTCCTGCTTTAGCGGTGGGTGTTTACGATGTGGGGACAAAAAATGACAGGACAGATTACAATGTTTTCTACGGCAAGGCAGGCAAGACTATCAATTTAGGAGATTTTATTTTAGGTAAGCTTTCTTTAGGGTATTTCAAGGGAGATTCGAAATTACTACTGGACGGAAACGGAAATAAAGATAACGACGGAATTCTGGCTTGCTGGGAAAGAAATATGACCGAGATTTCTGATAAACTTTGGGTAGCAGTGGATTATCAGGGCAGCGACAGTTCATACGGCTCAACAAATCTCGGTTTTTCGTGGAAATTCTCTGATAACACCTCAGTTATTTTCGGTTACGACATTTATAATAACGATAACCTTGCTGATACAGTTACGGTGCAGTTGGATATTGATTTTTAATGAACAGACAATTTATGGAACAGAGAGACATAAATTGTAGTCCCGAAGTTTCGGGACGTCTGTGAATTAATCCCGCACCTTGAATAAGTTTAAGCCAATCTATAAAGGTGTGGGATTAAGTAAAAGGAGGTAGTGCCAATGAGAAAAATAGGGTTTAGTTTATTAGGTGTGTTATTAATTGGATTGGTTGGGGTGTCTTTAGCCTTTGCCCAGGACCCTACCGGCGCTAAAACCTTAGAGGCAAGTCCACAGGCACCTGTTGATTATGTCTGGGTCTTGGTCTGCGGCTTTTTAGTCATGTTTATGCAGGCAGGGTTTGCTATGGTAGAAACCGGTTTTTGCCGGGCAAAGAATGCCACTAATTTAATGGCTAAGAATACCATTGACTTTGTTATTGGTTCACTCTGTTTCTTTATCATTGGTTATGCACTAATGAAGGGGGCAGATAAATTTGGTTTGTTTGGCGCAGGAAGTCTATTTTTGCGCGGAGAGATGTATGATGTAGGAAAATATTTAGATTTCTTCTGGCAATTGGTCTTCTGTGCTACCGCAGCTACGATTGTTTCTGGAGCAGTGGCAGAAAGATTAAAGTTCCCCGCCTACTTCATCTATAGTGCGGCGGTAAGCTTGATTATTTATCCTATTTATGGCCATTGGGTTTGGGGCGGTGGGTGGCTTTCAAAACTTCCCTTTGGCATGGGCCATTTAGATTTTGCTGGGTCAGGAGTAGTGCATACCATTGGTGGGATGGTGGGGCTGGCAGGAGCAATTGTTTTGGGACCGAGGTTTGGTAAATTTGGTAAGGATGGAAAACCCAAGGCTATCCCCGGTCACAGTATTACCTTAGCTGCCTTAGGCACATTTATCCTCTGGTTTGGCTGGTTTGGATTTAATCCGGGCTCAACCTTTAATGCGCATCACTTAAGAATATCAGTAATCGCGGTAAATACAAATCTGGCAGCTGCAGCAGGAGCGTTTGCGGCTTTGATGACCGTATTTATGAAGACAAAAAAATGGGATGTGGGAATGATGCTGAATGGTTGTTTAGCAGGATTAGTGGCAATAACCGCTCCTTGTGCCTGGGTTGAGGCTTGGGCAGCAGTAGTGATTGGGTTAATCGCTGGTTTAATTGTAGTCTTGGGTGTGTATGGTCTAGAAAGATTAGGCGTAGATGATCCAGTAGGTGCAGTCTCTGTGCACGGATTTAATGGTATCTGGGGTTTGCTCAGCGTGGGATTATTTGCCGATGGAACTTACGGTAATTATGCCACAACCGAACCTTTTGCCAGAGGTCTATTCTATGGCGGTGGAACAGGACAGTTAATTGCCCAAGTTATTGGTGCAGCTACTGCAGCTATATGGGCATTTGGTTTAGGGTTTCTTTTGTTTAAAGTAATGGATTTGGCCTTTGGTATCCGCGTATCGCCGGAAGAAGAATTGAAAGGCTTAGATATTCCAGAGCATGGAACACCTGCGTATCCCAATTTTTATACTATGAACAGTTAACCCCGTTAGAAATTTTGCTAAATTAATAGGAAGATTGTATTTCTAAATGGGGTAAATCCGGAGGCAGATTATGAAAAAAATAGAAGCAGTAATCCGCATAGAAAAATTAGATGAGGTGCGCGATACATTAGAAAAATTAGGCTATCCAGGAATGATGATTACCCGTATTGAAGGCCACGGCCGCCAAAAGGGATTAACCGAGCAATTCCGGGGCAGAGAATTTAAGGTGGAGTTACTACCAAAGATAAAAATAGAAATTATTGCGCATGCTAAAGATGTGGATAAGATTATGGAAGCAATCGCAAAGGCAGCCAAAACAGGCGAAATAGGCGATGGCAAGATTTTTGTTTATCCAGTTGAAGATGCAATGCGTATCCGCACAGGCGAAAAAGGGGATAGCGCAATCTAAATGATAGACAAGGAGTTAATTGAAAAAATCAGGCGATTAAAAGAAGAAAGAGGTTATACACTATATGAGCTTTCTAAAAAAATAGATATTCAGGTGGCTACTTTAGAAAGATGGTTGAAAACTAATCGTATCAATAAGCTTTATGCGGATATAGTAAGACAGAGGCTCGGTATACAATAGGTATAAAGGGACGGTCCCTGAATGAAGGGGCTGTCCCTGTAAATTTGTGTGATTTTTCTCAATTGAATAAACAAATGTAAATGAAACCATAACTTATGGAGCTCGTTAGAGCGACATAAGTTATCTGGCTGAATTTACCCAGCACTAATTTTACGTTAATAAGGTATGCTTATCTCTAAAATTAGTGTTGGGTTTAATTCGCACGAGCAAGAAGTTAAACAAAGAAGATTGATTTATGTCGCACATTATGCTCCATAAGTCAAGTGCTCATTAAGGGAGGGAGAGTATAAATGGATATGAAAATTGTTATAGA
>CAZDNS010000127.1:0-3266 GCA_964506845.1 uncultured Planctomycetia bacterium
AGTCAATTCATCAATCAACCCTTTAATTTTACTGATATCCCTGGCCATAAAAACAATGCCATCCGGACATGAGACTCTCGCAGAGATATTTACACTTACCGGAATTTCTTTCCCCTCTTTATTTAAATACATTAGCTCCTGCCCTGCTAAAGGAATCTTATCCCTTAAACCCTTTAAGGAAAAATTCTTACAGATTTTCTCCATAGGTAACATGATTAATTCTTCTTTCTTTTTATAACCCAAAAGCTCAAGGGTTGCCTGATTCACCTCTCTTATCTTTCCCTCTCTGTCTAACGCAATCACACTATCAACTATGCTATCCAGAAAATTCTTTTCTTGATCGGGGCTCATTTTAAATTTTTGGTCAATAACCTCATTGTTTACTTTTGATGTAGCCATCTGATCTGGTATATTACAATGACTATTTTCGCTTTCTGTGAGCGAACTTTGTAAAAATTTTGGTATAATTCCAAAAAACTTTAGCTTCTCTAACATTGGCTATCTTCTCGATTCGCCTAGATATTTAATTTAATAGAATAATTCCTTCTATCCCTTAGGGATGAACTATATTTTCTTCTTTATCTATCTTTCTTTCTCTCTCCCATCTTTCAGTAAGTTCTAATCCCATCCTTTTGCCATCGTTGGAAACAACAAAGATAATTCTTCCCCAACCATCAAGGATACTTAGTGCATTTTGTTTTGCTTTAAGGTCGCCCTTGCCATATATCTCAAGTGCCGTGCCTAAAGCCGCTTTTATCTCTTTTACTTCCTTTCCACTTAGATAAGAAATATTTTTTTTCTGTTCCATTTATCCCACCTCCTGAAAATAAAAAACCCAAATCTTACCTTTTATTTAAAAGGAAAATTTGGGCTATCTTCTCGATTCGCCTGTCGTTGTAGTTTATTAAACAATAATAATATACTACGCACATTTTCTTAAGTCAAGAGTTAAGAATAAAACTTAAAGGTAAACCAAATCCTTTTATAGATTTCCCGCAGCGGCCGAGCTCTTATTACCTCCTCAATTCTTTTTGGATCCTAGCCTTCAAAGGACAATTTCTGTGTTGACCACTAAGACAAAAATTTACCAATTCCTCAACAGAAGGAACCATTAAACCATCAGGATAAGCAAGACATATTATCTGCTTTCCTTCTCGAAAATCAGGACATTTTATCTTTGTTATCTTTCTTCTTCCCATTGTTAACCTACACTTAATTTAAGTTAAGTTCTACTTACATTCATAGGCAAAAAATATATGGGGTGTTATTTCTTCGCCAAATTCTCATCTATATATTTAGCAATTCTCTGCCTATTTTCTTCTCCTATCTCTAAAAATTTTATTCCAACTCTATATTTATTCTCTCCTTCCTCAAACTTATCTTTATCTATTTTTCTTGTCCAAATTATTTTTGCTAAAACAGGTATAGAAAAAATTATCCTCTTACGGCGAAGGACTGGTTGATATATCTGGAATTCCAACTCTTTATCTTTAGAAATATCTCTTTCTGTCTCAAACATTAATCCACCAGCACTTATATCTTCGGTAAATGCCTTAAATTCTCTAATCGGATCTGACTTTAAATTACCCCAGATAAAAATATTATCTCTAAGTCGGGTAAATTTTCTCCTCTCTAAATCAGGAAACTTATCCTCTCTCATATTTCGCCATCACCTCCTTATCGACTAAGCTGAAACAAAAATAATCCAGAGAAGTTCAGCTTCTGCCTCGCTAATGTTTATCAGTTTTTGGGGCTTCTGGGTATAGGCACAATAAATGCTATCACCTTCTTCCATGGTAAGTCTCTCCGAGTTACATAATAATTCTACTTTCCCCTTAAGCAGCATTCCAAATTTCTCTCCTTCAGGATAAGTTAACTCTTTTGTTAATTCTGCGCCAATTCCTAAAGTAAATATAGAGGGTTGCATCTTTATATTCAAGAATCCAGAAGCCAATGATTCATAGAATATATTCTTTTCTTTATCAATGGATTTCTTAGCCATTCCTTTTTTAATGAAAACTAATTCTTTGCGTTCCTCTTTTTCAAAGAAATTGCCTACCTTTGTTTTTAATGCTTGCGCAATCTTCTCTAATGAACTAACCGAAGGAGACACAAGATCCCTTTCTAATTGAGAAAGAAAACTCGTAGTCAGTCCGGTCTTTTTTGCCAATTCCTTCAGGGTAACCCTTTGGTTAATACGTAAATTTTTTATTCTGGATCCTATCTCCATTTATGCCGCCTTTTCAATCATATCACAAATAAAAAACCCAGATACCATTAATGGATATCTGGGCGAAAATTTGAAAACTGTATGTAAAAATTTACCTTGCTTGCTTGCTTGCTTGCTTGCTTGCTTGCTTGCGCAACTACTGTGCCAGTAATCCCTGACATATTGCTTTTCCCTTTATTTGGCTTTGCCTATCGGAAGGCAAACCATTGCTCTCTAGCTTATGGCTTTGGCCATAGCCCCGCCTACGGCGGGGTGGCCTGTTTGTGGAAGGAATTGTAATTGTATTACTCTTAAAAAGAGATGTCAAGAATAATCATGGGCTGTGTTATTCTATTTTTTATATTGAGTTTTTTCAAATATATGCTAAAATTATGCATTATTGAGGTTGCTACCCATGCCAAAACAAAAGGTTAAGGTAAAGTTTAAAAAAAATGAGTTTATAGACGAAGATATGGAATGGCTTAGACTAACGCCCAGCCAGCGGCTTTATCAAACCAACAAGCTCTGGCAGTTTTATATTGCTTTAGGAGGCTCACTTGACCCCGAACCCGATCCTCAAAGTCCTTTCTACTTTCAAGAAATATAAAGTTAGGTGTCTTTTAATAGGTGGTCAAGCTTGTATTATCTATGGCGCGGCTGAATTTAGCCGTGATTCTGATTTTGTTGTGCTCTGCGAAGAAAGAAATCTACAAAACTTGCAAAGGGCATTAGAAGCTTTAAATGCAAAACTCATCTACATTCCTCCTTTAGAAATTAAATATTTGGAAAAGGGTCATGCTTGTCATTTTAGGTGCAAGGCAAAGACTGTTTTAGGGCTTCGCATAGATATAATTGCCAAATTGAGGGGTTGTGATTCGTTTGATAAATTATGGGGGCGCAGGAATAAAATTAAGCTTAAAGATGGCGCAAGAATAGATGTTATTGGTCTGTATGACCTCATCCAGAGCAAAAAAACCCAGCGTGATAAAGATTGGCTGATGCTCAAACGTTTAGTAGATAACGATATCATTCTAAATAGGCAAAATCCCAAACATGA
>CAZDNS010000128.1:0-3247 GCA_964506845.1 uncultured Planctomycetia bacterium
CAGTTATACCCTCTACAAGGAGGGACTAAAAGGCTGGTTTGAGAATAATGTGAGTGAGGATTGGGAGGCCGTAGTTAATTCTGTATCCGGACTCTTGCAAAAAGAGGTAGAGATTCAAAAGGTTGCCCAGGTGGTGGGGATTGAGGCCCTGCCTGCTGAGGAGAGACTGATCCTAGAATCATGTGGTATGGTTAGAGAGATATTTTTGCAACAAAATGCCTTTGACTCTATCGATTGCACCTCTTCATTAAAGCGCCAAGAGACGCTCTTAAGGCTCTTACTCTTATTTTTTAAGGTGCAGAATTTATGGCTGAACAAAGGGAAGCCCTTAGAAGAAATCTTAGAGCATCCGGTTAAAGAAGAGATTGCGCATTTAAGGGAATTTAGGGAAGATGAGTTTTTTCAGGAAGTAGAAAGAATAAAAGTGAGATTAACTGAATGAAAAATCTCAGTACCACTGAATATCGCAGCCTTACCCAGATTAGCGGGCCTTTGCTTTTTGTGAAAAATATGGGTAAGCCTGCTTATGGTTCAATAGTAGAGATTATTTTGCCGGATGAAACGAAAAAACTCGGCCAGATAATTGATGCTTCAGAGGAGATTTGCGTCATCCAGGTTTTTGAGGAAACCTTAGGTTTAGAATTAAAGAATACGCGTATCCGCATCAAAGAAGAGGGCTTAACCATAGATTTATCCCCGGATGTCTTAGGAAGGGTCTTGGATGGAAAGGCAAGGCCTCTGGATAATTTACCGCCCCTTTTGCCTAAAGAAAGAAGAATTATCTTAGGCTCAGCTATTAATCCCTTTTCTCGGGATAATCCTGCTGAATTTATTCAGACAGGGATTTCTAGCATTGATGGCCTAAATACCTTGGTGCGCGGCCAGAAATTACCCATTTTTTCTTTAGCCGGCCTTGCGGCAAATAGGCTTGTCTGTCAAATTGTAAAACAAGCGCGGGTAAACCCCGCCCTTTCTGAATCAGAGTCATCTATGAATGGTAGAAAGGGCGGGGTAAAAGAGAGCGAAGGGTTTGCCGTGGTCTTTGCCGGTATGGGCATACCCCAAAGAGAGGCAGATTATTTCTTAGAAAATTTTTCCTCCTCATCGACTATGTCCAGGACAGTAGTTTTTTTAAATCGCGCCAATGACCCTGCCATTGAACGCCTGCTTACCCCGCGCTGTGCTTTGACCTGCGCGGAATATTTGGCCTTTGAATTAGGAATGCAGGTTTTAGTTATCCTTACGGATATGCTCAATTATTGTGAAGCATTGAGGCAGGTTTCTTCTAGCCGCGAAGAGGTTCCGGCCAGGCGGGGTTATCCGGGGTATATGTACACAGACTTAGCTTCCATCTATGAACGGGCAGGAAGGATTAAGGGCAAGAGCGGCTCTATTACCCAGATTCCCATACTGACTATGCCCAGTGATGATATTACGCATCCCATAGTAGATTTAACTGGATATATTACCGAAGGCCAGATTGTGCTTTCGAGAAATTTACAGCAAAAGGGCATCTTTCCGCCCATAGATGTTTTACCCAGCCTCTCCCGCTTAATGAATCAAGGTATTGGTAAAGATAAGACCCGGGAGGACCACCGCGAATTGAGCAATCAACTCTATGCCTCTTATAGCCGGGGAGTAGACTTAAGGAGGCTGCGTGATATCGTGGGTGAAGAAGGTTTATCGGACCTGGATAAGAAATACCTAAAATTTTCCGATACCTTTGAAGAGGTATTTTTGGGCCAAGGTGATACGGAGCGAGATATTGCAGAAACCCTTAACTTAGGTTATAAGATACTCAAGTATTTACCCAAAGAAGAATTAAGGCGATTAAGCCGCAGATGCATCGAAATATACCTGGAACAACTCAAGGACTGGATATGGAGACCGTAAACGCCACGCGCGCCAACCTTCTCTTAAAGAGAGAAGAGATAAATATAGCTAAGATGGGAGCAGAATTATTGCTGAATAAAAGAGATGTCCTCATAGTGGAATTCTTTTCTACCCTTAAGAACCTGATGGCTATGAGAGAGGCCCTGGATAATCAAGCCTATCAGGCAGTAAGAAACCTTATTCTTTCCTTAGGAAGGGAAGGCAGAGAAAAACTAATCTCTTTTTCATTTGTCAAACCCAGCCCCCCGGTTTTTAAGATTAATTATAAAAACCTCTTAGGGTTAAAAATACCCGAGATACTTATTGAGCCCGATGGTAATGAAGGTGAGCCGGTAATTAGCGATAACGCCCTAACTATTGAAGAGACAAAGGAAGTTTTTCAACAATTTCTGGAACTGGCATTGCGGGTTCTTCCAGAAGAGTTAAAATTAAAACGCCTGGGGCAGGAGATTAAAAGTACTACACGCAAGGTTAACTCTTTAGAAAAATATGTCATTCCTCATCTTGGAGGCCAGGTCAAATTTATCCGGGAAACCTTAGAAGAACGAGAACGCGAGGATATCTTTAGGTTAAAGAGATTAAAGAAGAAATCAGTTAGATAACCGCAGGTAAGCCAAATGGCAAAGATTCTAATTGTTGACGATGACCCGGATATTGTGGAGGCAATGAGAGTAGTCCTGGAAAGTAAGAACCATGCAGTCAGCAGTGCCGGAAATGGCCAAGAAGGCCTGAACATGGTAAGACAGGATAATCCTGACCTGATCATCTTAGACATTATGATGGAGACCCTGGATAAAGGTTTTGAGGTAGCCAGAGAATTAAAGAAAGACAAAAGCTATAAACATATTCCTATTCTTATGCTGACAGCGATAAAGGAAAGGATAGGCCTGGATTTTAAAACCGAAGCAGGCGATGCAGTCTGGCTTCCGGTAGATGGCTATTGTGATAAACCACTTAAACCAGAGGAGTTGATTTCAAAAGTAGAGATGTTATTAAGAAAAAAATAGATCCCTCACAGCTGATAAAAAATAGGTGGCTGCTCGGGACAAATTTGCGAAGCAAATTTGGAGGTGCAAAATGCGGATATTTGGCATAGGAATGCAGGAGTTATTAGTTATACTGCTTATCTGTCTATTAATTTTCGGAGCGGCTAAACTTCCTGAAATCGGCAGGGCCATGGGTAAAACCATTAAAGAATTTAAGAAGTCAATGAAAGAAATCGGCTCTGACGAGGAAGAAAAAAAAGAAACAAAGTAATGGTGTAATGTTATGGAGCGCGAACTGAGCTTAGTTGAGCATCTGGCTGAACTGAGAATGAGAATTATCATCTCATTGGTTGCTCTGGGCATAAGCT
>CAZDNS010000129.1:0-3061 GCA_964506845.1 uncultured Planctomycetia bacterium
TGGCTGACATTATAACCATCTGGGCTTCATCAATACTTAAACCATAACGAGCGAGCTGTTCTCTCTTTAAATCAAAATCCACAAAATATCCGCCAGCAGTTCGTTCTGCGTAGATACTGCGCGTGCCTTTAACTTCCTTTAACACCATCTCAATATGCTCGCCTATTTTTTCAATCTCTTTCAGGTCTGAGCCAAAGATTTTAATTCCAATTGGCGTGCGCACACCAGTACTTAACATATCAATGCGATTTTTAATCGGCATAGTCCAGGCATTAACAACACCCGGAAACTGCATCTTCTTATCCATCTCGTTTGTCAATTCGTCAAAGGTAATCGGCCTTTTAATAAAGGAAAGAAAATTTTTAAACACGGGCACCTTTCGCCACTCGCTTCTGGGCTTAAGTATTACAGTGGTTTCCATCATAGAAAAGGGCGCAGGGTCAGTTGAGGTCTCGGCTCTGCCTGCCTTGCCAAAAACCCTTTCAACCTCTGGAAAGGTCTTTAACATTTTATCCTGAACTTGCAATAATTTCTGAGTCTCGGTAACGGAAATACCTGGTAGGGTTGTCGGCATATAAAGAATACTCCCCTCATAGAGAGGCGGCATAAATTCCGAACCTAAGCTTAAAAAAACAGGGATAGTTATAAGCATTGTAATAATAAGTATGCCAATTGTGAGCTTGCGGTGGGTAAAGGTAAACCTTAATATCTTCTTATGAAATCCTGCCAAGAACCTGCTTGCAAAATGGTCTTCAAGAGATTTACCCTTTGTCTTTTTTAAAAATATCATAATGAGGGCCGGAACCAAGGTAATAGAAAGCACTGCCCCAAAAAACACAGTAAATATCTGCGTTGCTGCCATAGGCCTGAATAATCTTCCCTCCTGGCCCACCAGACTAAATAAAGGAATAAAACCGATAACGGTTACCATAAGGGAAGAAAATATAGGAGGGCCTACTTCTTTCATTGCCTCTATCATAATAGCGGGGCGCTCGCCTGATATCTTGCCTTCTCTTAGTTCGTTAAGTTTGGAGTGAACATTTTCAACTAAAACCACACCTACGTCCACCATATCTCCGATAGCAAGGATTATGCCTGTAATAGACATAATGTTTACGGTAAGCCTCATCCCAAGCATCGGGATAAACGCAATCAGAGCGCCTATCGGTAAAATTATTATAGGCATAATGCTGGACGGAATATGCAAGAGAAAAAATATTATCATTATGGCAACAATAATAAAATCCTCAATTAAAACCTCGCCTATTGTATCAATTGATTTTTTTATGAGTTCTGTTCTATCATAGGTAGTAACAATTTTTACCCCGGAAGGTAAAGAAGGCTCTATCTCTTTAAGTTTTGCCTTTACCCTTTCTATTACATTTAAGGCATTTTCTCCATAACGCATAACCACAATTGCGCCAACCACATCGCCCTTGCCATCAAGATCTGCTACTCCTCTTCGTATATCCGGCCCTAAAGTAACATTGGCAATATTCTTTACTAAAATTGGTGTCCCTGTTTTATGGTCAATTCCAACTCCAATTTCTTCAATATCCCTAACTGATTTTATATAGCCCCTACCGCGCACCATATATTCTATTCCAGAAAATTCTAATAAACGGCCGCCAACGTCATTATTGCTGGCTCTAATTGCTTCTACCACCTTCATAATTGGGATGTTATAAGCAAGGAGTTTATTTGGCTGGACATTTACCTGATACTGCCGGACAAACCCACCTATCGGAGCAACCTCTGCCACGCCAGGGACACTCTGAATGTAATAGCGAAGATACCAGTCCTGAAAACTTCTAAGTTCTGCTAAGGAATGTTTACCAGTCTCATCCACCAAGGCATACTGAAAAACCCAGCCCACGCCTGTGGCATCAGGACCTAATTCTACCTTCACGCCATCTGGTAAACGCGGGGTTATCTTTGAGAGATACTCAAGGACACGGCTTCTTGCCCAGTAAATATCAGTGCCATCCTGAAATATCACATAAATAAAGGAATATCCGAAATCTGAAAAACCCCTTATCGCCTTTACCCTTGGCGCACCCAATAAAGAGGTTATAATGGGATATGTCACCTGGTCTTCTATAATATCCGGTGACCTATCCCATCGGGAATAGATAATTACCTGTGTATCCGATAAATCAGGGATAGCATCAAGCGGAAGGTTCTCTATTGCCAAAAATCCGCCAAAGGCAGCAAAGATTACCAAGATGAATACGATAAATTTATTCTTTGCGCAGTATTCTATAATTTTTTCTATAAAGGTCCTCATATTTCTCTCGCTACTTTTTTATTGTCCATGCTGATGAGTGCCGCCACTAATCGCTGATTTTAGTTTGCTCTCTGAATCAATTAAAAAATTCCCCGAGGTTACTACATTTTCTTTTTCGAATACTCCCTCTAAGACCTCGTAATATCCCTCTGCTTTGTTTCCCAATTTTACATTTCTAGGTTCAAAATAACCATCCGGCTTTGCCACAAATATTATTTTTCGCTCCCCTGTATCCATAACTGCCTCTTCCGGTAGGGCAAGCTTCTCGCCTAAATCCACATTTATTGTTATATCTGCATACATATTTGGCTTAAGTTTACTTTCCTTATTATCAATAAGCGCCCGCACCCTTACGCTCCTTGTCATTTCATCTAAAACCGGGTCTATTGCGATTATCCTGCCTTTAAATGTTTGGCCCGGATACGCTATAGCTTCAACCTCTACGCTCTGTCCAATTTTAACCAAGTCCATTTCATACTCATATATGGTTATATAAACCCATACATAAGGAGTTTTTTCATCTGAAATCAAAAGGCCCCTATCCGCAGAGGTAGTATTTATTAAACCATCTATCTGCTCATCGCTTAAACCCTGTAGGCGAAGTTTTAAACGGGAGGCCTCAACAAGGGCTTTTGAGCGCTCTATAACCTCACTAACACTGCTCTTTTCTATCTCTTTTAATGTTTTATTCGCCTCTATAAACTCCTGCTCGGCTTTATAAAGCTCCGGGTCATAGGCAATTCTACCGACTGTGCGGATTACCTTGCTAAGACG
>CAZDNS010000130.1:0-3038 GCA_964506845.1 uncultured Planctomycetia bacterium
CCCCTTTAAGGGGATGGGGGTGCTTGTAGGAGAAGTTTAGCCGAATGCTCCGAGCACCGCAAGCGAAGAAGTAAATTGGGCTTAAAGTTATTATACGTCTTATCATGGCAAAATGTTTATTAGGGTTGTGTTAGTAATGGCTCCTTAAATGCAATAGTTAAGCCTCTCTTCTAAGTCTTTTGCTTTGTTAACAAGGTCTTCAAAGGTTATGCCATCCACAATGCCAGAGATTGACCTGGTTATTTCCTGCCATACCTTTACGAAAGAGCACTTGTATATATCCTTACATCCGGCGTAATTCTTCTCAACGCAGGCAATCGGTTCAATGGGTCCGTCAATAAATCTTATAACTTCCCCTATTTTTATCTGGGAAGGATGTTTTGACAAAAAATACCCCCCTATTTTTCCCCGCCTGCTCTCTACAAAACCGCCGCGTTTTAAATCCAGCAGTATCTGTTCCAGAAATTTAATGGGTATATCCGCGCGTTTAGCCAGCTCATGAATGGTAACTAATTCCCCGTCATAATGCAGGGCTAAATCAAGTATCGTCTTCAAGGCATAATCGCCCTTATAGGTTATACGCATAGCTATTATCTAAATGAAGCTCCGCCCCGCTGATGGCGGGGCGATTTCTTGGAGCGAAATACTGAGCGGCCATTTTTCATCCGCACCTTGTCCCTCGACTTCGCTCGGGATGGTGAGCTTGTCGAACCAAAGGGTGCGGTTTTCTGGCCGTGAATGTATAAATGCACATTTTCTATTAACTCTATTAAGTTAATAGAGTATAACATATAAATAAATTTTGTCAACAGAATTTTGATAGGGCTTCACAAAAATCATTCAGCCCTTGATTACGGAGATTAAAAAGTAGATTACAGAGATTAAGGCTCGATGAGAAATCGCTGTAATCTTTTTAAAATCGCTGTAATCAACAGCCCGAAACAGAATTTTGTGAAGGGCCGGGAATTTTGAACTTAGGAGGATTTTGTCGGAAGGAGTTCTTTTATCTTAGAAAGCAGCGCCTTGGGCTCAAACGGCTTTGTAATATAGGCGTCTGCGCCTGTTATAAAGCCTGTCTTCTTGTCCTCTTCCTTGGAGCGGGCGGTAAAGAGGATTATAGGGATATCCTTATACCTTGAATCAAACTTAAGAATGCGGCATACCTTATAACCGTCTATTTTGGGCAGCATAAGGTCCAAGACTATAAGGTTGGGTTTTATTGACCTTGCGAGGCTTAGGCCATCCTGTCCGTCCTTAGCGGTTATCACCTCATAGTTATTTGCCTCAAGGCGGACCCTTACAAGCGCCAATATATCCTCTTCATCATCCACTAAAAGAATCTTGTTTTTTATCGGCATACCCAGTCTTTCCTTCTTAAATCCTTTGGCAGTGTAAAATAGAACCTGCTTCCCTTGCCCGGCTCGCTGTCAACAGAAATTTTTCCAGAGTGCAATTCCACCAGTTCTCTAGTAATGGCTAACCCGAGGCCTGTACCCTTTATCCTGTTTTCTATAGCGTCCTCAAGCCTGGTAAATTTATCAAACAGCCGCTCCGCATTCTCTTTTGAAATCCCGACGCCGTTATCTATAATGCCTACCTCAATAAAACTCCCTTTGTCCAGCAGTTCCACGGTCACGCTTGAGCCACTCGGGCTATATTTTATTGCATTATCCACTAAATTTGAGATTATCTGGGTCATCTTATCGGGATCTACCCAAATTTTAATAGGAGAGGAGTCTGTCTTTATACCCAATGCTATATTTTTATTTTCGGCTAATACCCCAAAAGAGTTAACCACATCCTCTGCAATTGTAACAAGGTTAATAAAAAGCCTTCTCATTTCGGTTTTGCCCGACTCTATCTTTGCGAGATTCAAGAGGTCATCTATTAACCTGGCTAATCGGTCTATATTTTTTTTCGCTATCTCCAAGAACTTTCTCTGCTCTGAATTTAAGGTGCCGCTCACCTCGTCTAACAATAGGGATACCGATTCCTTTATGCTCGCCAAAGGGCTCCTTAATTCATGGGAGACATTTGATATAAAATTTGACTTCATGTTATCTAAGGTCTTTAATTCCTCGTTGAGCCTGGCATTCTCAATTGCTATTGCGGCAAGCTCGGATACAGCCATAAGCACCCTTAGGTCATCCTCCTTAAAAACCTCTTTTGTGGTTTTATTATTAACGTTTATTACGCCTATCACCCTATCCTTGACCTTTAAGGGAACGCTTAAAAGGGAATTGGTATTATAGCCGCCGTCCTTTTTGGTAAACCTTGGGTCTTTGTCTATATCGGTTATCAAAAGGGGTTTTCCCTCTTTTGCTATCCAGCCTGCAACGCCGTCGCCGAACCTAACCTTAGTCTGTTTTGCAATAGACTCATCAAGGCCCTTGGCTATCTTTATCACCAGTTCTCTACTCTTTGAGTCCAGAAGCATAAGCGAAACCCTTTCTACAGATAACAGGTCTGCTATTCTATCCGCGAGTATCTTAAGGCACTCCTCAAGTTTAAGAGTGGAGCTTATATCCTTTGCCACCTGGGCTATACAGGCAAACTCGAGTATCTTTGCCTCAAGCTCCTCCCGGGTCTTCGTGCTTACGTCATTTAAAAGGGCTTTCAGCCCCTCAAACCTCTCGATATCGCATTTCATATTGGTTTTCCTCTAATGAGCAGATAACTTATGGAGCGAAGAGACATAAGTTATAGTGAAGCGTCTGCGAATTAGACCCTTGACATCTTCGATGTCAAGGGTAAATTCAGACATACAACTTATGTCATTACATTCCCTGTCTGCCGACAGGCAGGCATAAGTTGTGTCTTCATTTAATATATCCTAAAAGATTTTTTGCGTCAAGGAAATAACAGTATCGGTCTATTTAGCCAATTTAAGAATTATCTCTCCTTAGTAAAGTCTGTAGTTAATTCCTGTTTTCAACCCACTTTAACGTCAAATTTCCCAATGACGAATGTCGAATGAATTTCCATATACTGCTCCCCGTTAAGTAACTGATGCATTTTAGGAGAAAACCTCCTATAAT
>CAZDNS010000131.1:0-3004 GCA_964506845.1 uncultured Planctomycetia bacterium
GGGATTGTTATCATGTTAATTTATTTTTTAAGTATAAAAAAAGGTGTATTAAGGATTCAAGGGCTTCTTCTAAGTGGGGTAATGATAAGTTTCATCTCTTCATCCTTAATTATGCTGATTATGGCTATAAGTCGCAGCGAGGATTTGGGAGGAATTGTTTTCTGGATAATGGGTTCATTAGAAGAGCCAGACTGGTTTCTTATAAAGATAGCAGTTTTTGTTTCGATTGCAGGCTTATTTATGACCTATCCTTTTAGTGTTCGTCTCAATGCTTTATCTTTGGGCGAAGAAGAGGCACAACATTTAGGCATAGATGTAGAAAGACTTAAGCGTCTGCTTTTTATATTGTCTTCAGTGTTGACAGGCTTAAGCGTTTCGATCTGTGGAGTAATTGGTTTTGTGGGGCTTGTAGTTCCGCATTTTGTGCGTATGTTTATTGGAGGTGATCATCGAATTCTTCTGGTGAGTGCTTATCTTATGGGTGCGACTTTTTTAATTTTATGTGATACTTTAGCCAGGACCATTATCGCGCCTTTAGAATTGCCTGTGGGTGTTATTACTGGAGTATTGGGTGGAAGTATTTTTCTCTACGTCCTAACTAAAAGGTATAATCTTTTGGGAGTAGAATAATGCTTGAGGTTAAAGGTTTAACGTGCGGTTACGATAATAGATTCATGTTAAATGGGATTAATCTCAAAATTGAACAAGAGGGGTTTACTGGAATAATCGGACCTAACGGTTCTGGAAAGACCACCTTAATCCGGGCTGTGACCCGCGTGCTTAGGCCAAAGGCAGGCAATATATTTTTTGAGGGAAAGGATATCTGGGAAGCCAATTTTAGGGAATTGTCACAGAAGATCGCTGTAGTTTCGCAAAATCAACCTATGGATTTTATGACAGTTTGGGATTACGTGCTTTTAGGTAGAATTCCATACTTTGGCAGATTACAATTTTTAGAGACAAAAAAAGATTTAGAGATTGCTCAAAAAGCAATGGAATTAACCGATGTGTTTAAATTCAAAGACAGATCTTTAGATAATTTAAGCGGTGGAGAAAGACAATTAGTTCTTATCGCGCGTGCGCTTACACAGCAACCCAGATTACTTATTTTAGACGAACCAACTACTCATCTGGATATAACACATCAGGTTAGAATCTTAGATTTGATAAAAAGATTAAATAAAGAATTTAATCTAACAGTTGTTATGGTGTTACACGACCTTAATCTGGCAAGCGAATATTGTCAAGGTTTAATCCTTTTAAATGAAGGTAAGATATACAAAACCGGCCCACCTGAAGAGGTTTTGGATTATCGGATAATCGAAGAGGTTTATAAGACAGTAGTGGTTGTAGAAAAAAATCCAATATCTTTTAAACCCTATGTCTATATAGTTTCACAGGAGGAGAAACGAAAGAGATGATTGCCAGATAGGCAAAGGAAATCTCCGTGCGATTCGGAGGGCTGCCCCGCAACGGTAATTTTGTGCTTTTAAAAGCACAATTAGCCCGGTCGATTGCCTATTTTGTCCACCTTTGCTCTATAACTTGAGAAATCTGGCATGAGCTTCGGCGGACAATCCACTAAAAGCCAACTCCCCAGTGGATTGGAAAGTATTCTCGAAAGGAGGAGAAAGATGAATGGGTATCTAAGATGGATGTTGAAAATTTTAGCAATAGCGTTTGTATTATTTGTAAGAATGGCCTTAGCAGAAGATGTTGAATTAGAAAGAATTGTAGTTACACCTTCAAGAACTGAAGAATCGTATGGAGAATCAGGCCGTAGAGTGGATGTAATTTCAAAACAAGAGTTAGAGTATTTAAACCCTAAAGATATTTCAGAGCTTTTAGAGAAGATTCCTTCTCTAAATTTGGGTGATTATGGCTCACTGGGTGCACAAAAGACGATCAGCATGCGCGGCTCAACCTCATCACAGGTTTTGGTTTTAGTTGATGGAAGGCCAATAAATAGTCCTCGTTCAGGTGATATAGACCTAACTACCATTGCCTTAGATAATATAGAAAGGATTGAAGTAATGCGTGGTCCTGCCTCTAGTCTTTATGGTTCATCGGCAATGGGAGGTGTGGTGAACATTATAACCAGACAACCTCCTAGAGAAGGCCAGGAGATGCAAATCTATAGTAGTTTCGGAACCTTTAGAACCTACCAGGAATATTTATCTTTTGGGGCGAGACTTAAAAATTTTGGCTACAGACTGAATACTGGGTATCAAACCTCAGGAGGCCACCGTGAAAATGCTGAATTTAATGCCAAGGATGGAAGCGGTATATTTACCTATGAATTTAATCCTGACAATAAATTGACTCTTAGAGGAGGGATTTATAAGGATAGATTAGGCACACCCGGATTGGTCACCTCACCCGACCTTAATGATAAACAGTTAGATGAAAAAAATTTCTTTGTTCTAGATTGGAATATAGAACCTTTTTCAATCCGTGCTTATCAAAACTACGACCGCTTAGAATTTATCGAAACGCCAGATCCACTGGATAAGACCATACACACAACAAAACCAAGAGGGATAAATTTAATCTACAGCCAGGAGATCTCAAGATCTTATAGATTGATATGTGGCTTTGATTGGGTTAACAATCTTAATAATAGTACAGCGACTGCAAAACACAAATATATTGTTCGCGCAGGATATATTGAGAACCGGATAGATTTACTCGAAAATTTAAAAGTAGATTTTGGAGCAAGATTAGACGATTATTCTAATTTTGGTAGTGAGATATCGCCTAGTTTAAATCTTCTTTATAGATTAAAGGACGATACGAGGTTTCATTTCTTAATCGCACATTCATTTCGAGCCCCAACTTTCAATGACCTTTACTGGCCACGCACAAGTTGGGAAGAAGGTAATCCTGATCTTAGTCCTGAAAAAGGAATTAGCGGTGAATTTGGAATTGAAAAAAGTTTTAACAAATTCCTTAAAGGAGGACTCACCTTTTTTAGAAGTGACTACGATAATCTTATCCGTTGGCA
>CAZDNS010000132.1:0-2982 GCA_964506845.1 uncultured Planctomycetia bacterium
GCATAAACTTATACTGGTTAGTGGGTGCGCTGGTAGGCTTGGCGCTGGGTGCTACTTGGGTGGTTTTACGCGCCCTCGCCATACAGCTTGTCCCGCCACAGAAGAGCGGCGCGATATTTGGCCTATTCAATTTTATAGGGTGCCTCTCGGGGGTTGCCGGCGCTCTTTTTTGGGGAATAATCTTACTATTCCTTTCTCCTTTAGGGGAAATAGGCTACCGCATTGCGCTTTTAAGTTTAAACATATTTTTTCTCTTCGGCTTTATTTTTCTCTTACGCTTGTTAAGAAATCTTAAGGAGTGAAGGCAGGCTCTTAAGAATTAAAGATGCCCTATAGATTATTAGCGGATTCAATTGTAATAATACATTTTACCTGGATACTGTTTATGCTCTGGGGGTTTATTCTTACTTTGCGAGGTTTCTTACATAAAGAATTTTTTGAGCGGTGGCTTTTTAGGACGTTTCATCTTATTGGTATAGCTTATGTCAGCCTTAAAGCCTTAATGGGTAAGTACTGTCCACTGACGATATGGGAAAATACCTTAAGAGCAAAATATGACCCTCGTCTAACCTATGCAGGTTCGTTTATGATTCATTATATCGAAAAGTTAGTCTACCCAGATATTAATCCTTTAATTATACGCATACCCACAACCTTTATTGCGGTTTTTACGGTAGTAGTTTTTATTCTCAGGCCACCGGCGAAGATAAGGATGATATTTGGACGAAAGAGGAATATACAATGATTAGAAAAAATCCTCAAGGAGATTTACCCCAGATACATAAAACCGCTTATGTTGATTCTACAGCAGTAATTATTGGCAAGGTAAGGATAGGAAAGAATGTGTTTGTGGGACCGGGCGCAGTAGTCAGGGCAGATGAACCGAATAGTTCAATCACAGTGAAAGACAATTGCAATATTCAAGATAGAGTAATTATCCATGCCTTAGAAAATTCTTCTATTTTGATAGATAAAAATACCTCTTTAGCCCACGGCTGCATAATCCATGGCCCGTGCAAAATCGGGAAGGGGTGTTTTATCGGATTCGGCTCGGTAATATTTAAAGCCCTAATAAAAGATAATGTTTTTATTAAAAGCTTGGCAGTAATAGAGGGGGTAAGGATTCCGAACAAAAAGTTCATCCCAAACGGAGCAATTATAGTTTCGCCAAGAGCGGTTGAATCGTTGCAATCTATATCCAGAGAGGAAATAGTATTTGCTAATAAAGTAGCTGAGGTAAACCTGCGACTTGCAAAAGGCTACAGGTTAGAAAACCGTGGTTTGGCTTCCGATAGCCAAAGCCACAAAAAGGAGGAATAAGAGATGTCTGAGAAAATTCTGGTTGGTATTGTTATGGGGAGCGATTCGGATTTAGAAACTATGCAGGAAGCGGTAAAAACCTTAGAGAAGTTTGGTATTGGTCATGAAATAAATATTATCTCGGCTCATCGTACGCCGCTCAAAGCACATGAATATGCTTCTTCCGCGGAAGGCAGGGGCTTGGAAGTTATTATTGCTGCCGCCGGAGGAGCAGCGCATTTAGCCGGAGTTATGGCTGCATGGACTGCGCTTCCGGTAATCGGCGTGCCCATGCAGACGCAGCTCTCAGGCGGTTTAGATTCGCTTCTTTCCATGGTTCAGATGCCGTCAGGCGTCCCTGTGGCTTGTGTTGCCACCGGTAAAGCCGGCGCAAAAAATTCCGCATAGATTTGTCACCTTTAATAAAACAGGAGGATGATTTTATGAATATATCAAAAAGAATAAGTAAAATCAGCCCGTCACCTACATTAAGCATAACTGCTAAAGCAAAGAAAATGCAGGCTGAAGGGATTAACGTTATCGGTTTTGGTGCCGGTGAGCCGGATTTCGATACGCCGGTTAATATTAAGGAAGCCGCTAAAAAAGCAATCGACAAAGGTTTTACCAAATACACGCCTACTTCCGGGATAAAAGAGTTAAAGGATGCCATTTGCGCAAAATTAAAAAAAGATAATAACCTGGATTATACGGCCGATGAAATACTTGTTTCCTGCGGAGCAAAGCACTCTATATATAATGCAATCGTCGCTTTGTGTGATGATGACGATGAAGTGATTTTGCCCTCGCCTTATTGGGTAAGCTATCCGGAGATGGTTAAGGTGGCAGGCGCAAAAACCATCATGCTTCAGACTACTCAAGATGGCAATTTTAAAATTACGCCTGAACAATTAGAAGAGGCAATTAAGCCAAAGACAAAACTCTTTATCCTTAATTCGCCCTCTAACCCCACAGGCATGGTTTATAGCGAGGATGAACTAAAAGAGCTAAGTAGAATTATTTCCAATGCCGGCATTTATTGTATTTCAGACGAAATTTATGAAAAAATAATCTATGATGCGGATCATGTAAGTATTGCTTCGTTCGGAGATGAGATTAAAAAGCGCACCCTTGTGATAAACGGCGTTTCCAAGGCGTATTCTATGACCGGTTGGCGTATCGGTTATGCCGCAGGCCCTAAAGAGATAATCCAGGCAATGTCTAATCTGCAGGATCATTCTACATCCAATCCTACTTCAATCGCTCAGGCAGCAAGCGTAGAAGCATTGACCGGTAGTCAGGATGATTTAAGCAAAATGGTCAGGGAATTTAAAAAGAGGCGTGATTATATGGTGGAGAGGATAAATTCAATACGAGGTTTTCACACAATTGCTCCGGATGGGGCATTTTATTGCTGGGTAGATATATCAGGTATTTTAGGAAAGGCCTTGAACGGCAAAAGGATAAAAGGTTCCCTGGAAATAACGGATTTACTTTTAAACCAGGCGCATGCGGCGGTTGTTCCCGGCGGGGTATTCGGAAATGATAATTATATAAGGCTGTCTTACGCTACTTCCCTGGGAAATATTATTGAGGGCTTGAATAGAATAGAAAAATTTTCATTTGCAGATTTTAGGGACCGGAAGACACATCATATACCCCCATAGCTTGAAAATCCATCTTTTT
>CAZDNS010000133.1:0-2959 GCA_964506845.1 uncultured Planctomycetia bacterium
AGTAGAATATATTGGAAGCTGGAATGCTAAAGAGCCCTCTTCTTTTACTTTATCTAGGGAACCTGTCCGCCGGTGTCACCCGCTGGCTTTAATTTCACATTTTCTGCAATGTTTATTTTGTGAGGGAACCAGCTATTATCTAGCACGAGGGCTGGTTTCTTTGCCACACTATATGAGGCCAAAAGGCTTGAAACTGTTCGAAGCCGACACACCAGATTTTGTGTCGGCAAGTTTTTCTAAGCCTCCCGCCAAAATACTCCATAAAAGGCGGTCCCTGGCTTTGGCGGGGAAAATTTTCAGCTGAGCGAACACACCTAAGTTTTGCGCTCATCGCTTGTGTATTGTATTGCCCCTCTTAACTCACCGGTTACATTTTTTATTCGGGAATGGGTAGGTCAACAGGGGGTTCTAAAAATTTGTGTCTATGGACTTTATTACCAGAGAATAGCCTAATGTCCCAGGATTATATATCTTAAGAGGGATTCGCCTTTCGTCCGCGCTTAACCACAGTTTGAATTTCGGCGGCTTGCTGATAAATGCGTATGCCTGAAAATCCCCAAGAGGAGTCTCTACTGTCTCTATACCTTTAAACATTACCTCAAGATCAATGGTGGGCAGTCTGATCTTGAACTTATCGTTTTTATCAAATCTTTCCAGCATCCTATAGAAATAAGTCAGAAGTATGGCATTATGAATGGATGAATCCTTTTTGATAAAAAAGTCCTTGGAACGCAATTTACTTCTCTGGCTTATATCCACCCTGTAATTACGCTGGTCATAAACCTCCTTTATATTGTCGCCGAATCCAATTCTTTTTTTGATCTTCCTGCGCACCTCTATCGGCAAAAAGGAATCCTTTTCTGCGTATAACTCCTCAGTGTCTTTAAAGGCCGGCACGCTTGTAGAAAATGTAACATGATAAACCTTTTTACCGCCTAACTCCTCTTCTCCGTGAAATTTCAAGATAGACTCACCTATCTTCAATCCTTTATACCTTACTTCATATGTCAGGCTTTCGCCGTTTTTAAAAGGCAGCGCCGAAATATCTTGATGCGAGACTAAACTTTCCTGCGTATAAGCAGAAGGTATCGCATAAATCAGGCCAAAAGATAATAATAGTATAAAAATAATACCTGTTCTACCTGTATAACTTTTTTTCATAGGGGACTATTACAATATAGGAAGGTATTTATCAATCTCATACTTACTCACCTGGGCCTTGTATTCATCCCATTCCATCTTCTTATTCCGTATGAAATATTCGAATGCCTTAGCCCCGAGGGTATCTTTTACGATAGGACTTCCTTCAGCTAATTTTATCGCTTCATACAAATCCTCAGGTAAAGACTCTATACCGGCTTTTTCCCTTTCTTCAGAAGTCATCCTATAAATATTATCCTCTGCCGGCATCATCAAGGGATAGCCTTTCTTTATACCCTCCAAACCAGCTCTAAGCATAACTGAAAAGGCTAAATATGGATTGCATGCCGGGTCAGGAGACCTGAATTCCAATCTGGTTGCCTTTTCTTTGCCGGGCTTATACATAGGCACTCTTACCAATGCCGAGCGGTTCA
The DNA here is from genome assembly GCA_964506845.1 of uncultured Planctomycetia bacterium. Lineage (GTDB taxonomy): Bacteria > Omnitrophota > Gorgyraeia > VGKN01 > VGKN01 > CAZDNS01. The sequence goes on from CAZDNS010000133.1 coordinate 1,575, forward strand.
TTGTCGCCCAGCATATATATACCGGCGCCTCATAGCCTGGGACAAGCCTCTTATAAGAATTCACCCATTGATTTGTTACAGCTGTTATTTCCCGAGCGTGTTTCAAAATACCAGCTACAAATTGTTTTGCAATCTTAGAGAGATACAGCCTGTCCTTGGGGTCAAAAAAGGCGTTCCTTGCGCCCTTAAAAAGAGACTGATGTGTATGCATGCCGCTTCCGTTCATGCCATATATCGGCTTTGGCATAAAAGTAGCGTAATTACCGTGCATGCGAGCAACCTCCTTGACAACCACCCTATAAGTCATGACATTATCAGCCATCCTTAAGGCATCTGTGTATCTCAAATCTATTTCATGCTGGCTTGGCGCAACCTCATGATGGCTATACTCAACCCCTATACCCATCTGTTCTAAAATCGTAATAGTGTCTCTCCTCATGTCCTGGGCAGCATCCTGCACAGGAGACAAATCAAAATATCCGCCTTTATCTAAGATTTGAGGGTCATCTGGATTTGCAAAATAAAAATATTCCAGCTCCGGGCCTACATAATAAGTAAAACCTTTCTCCTTTGCATGCTTAAGGTTTCTTTTCAGTATAAAACGAGGGTCGCCTTCAAACTGTTTTCCTCCGGGCTCAAAAACATCGCAAAACATCATGGCCACCTTAGAGTCTCCGCTTGTCCGCCACGGTAATATCTGGAACGTATCTGGATCAGGAAAGGCCACCATATCGCTTTCCTCTATCCTTGCAAATCCTTCAATAGATGAACCGTCAAAACCCATGCCTTCTTCCAGCGCCCCTTCTAGCTCTTTCGGCGTAATGGCAAAACCCTTTAGAAAACCCAGAACATCTGTAAACCATAACCGTATAAATTTTACATTGTTCTCTTTTATCAATCTCAATATATCTTTTTTTGTCTTCGAAGCCATATCATCCTCCTTCAATTACGATTATATTCTGAGCTGACAGTTGTTTTTATTCCTCCGCGTAAATTAAACTCGCCTTTTATATGCACCCATCTTGGCTTGCAGGCCTTAACAAAATCATCCAAGAGCCTATTTACTACATGTTCATGAAATATGCCAACATTTCTATAAAAAAGCATATACATCTTAAGAGATTTGAGTTCCACGCACCATTTATCAGGCTTATACTGTATAGTAATGCCTGCAAAATCCGGCAGGCCGGTCCTGGGACACACGCATGTAAACTCTGCGTTCTCTAATGTAACAACATATTCCTTATCCGCATATTGATTTTGCCATACCTCTATCTTCGGCGTTTTTAAGGCGCGGATATTTTTTTGCAGGCCCTCGTAAGATAATTGCCTTCTTGTCATATACCTTCTGCGTAACCCCACTCCTTAATTTCACATTTTTAGCA
>CAZDNS010000134.1:0-2932 GCA_964506845.1 uncultured Planctomycetia bacterium
GCGCTGAGGTTCAACTTTGTTTTTATATTCATGCCTACAAGTTTAGCATAATTGATATCAACGTTCAACCCCGGGCCTTAACTTCACAAAATAAGCATTGCAGAAAATGTGAAGTTATCGCCAGGTTGAAGATTTGAACTATAGATGATATAATATGAACATATGAGGAAACGTAAATCATGTGCGGGATAGTAGGTTATATAGGTAAAAGGAATGCATTGCCTGTTCTATTGAATGGGCTAAAACAGCTTGAGTATCGCGGCTATGACTCAGCGGGGGTATGCGTTGCAGGAAACGAGAGATTAAGCGTTGTAAAACGCTCAGGCAAGCTCAAGGATTTAATTATTTCTATAAAAGGCGAAGGATATTTAGGAGATGGTAAATTGGGGATAGGGCATGTTAGATGGGCTACCCACGGCGCTCCGACAAATGTGAACGCACATCCTCATACAGACTGCTCAGGAAATTTTGCAGTGGTCCATAATGGGATTATTGAGAATTTTAGAGAAATAAAAGAGAAACTTTTAAAAGAAGGCCATAGATTTAGGTCAGAGACCGATACAGAAGTAGTGGCCCACCTGGTTGAGGGATATTATAGAGGCGACTTAGAAAAGGCAGTATTAAAAGCAATTAGAAATTTAAAAGGCTCTTTTGCTCTCGGAATTATATGCAAAAATGAACCACTTAAACTGATTGGCGTGAGAAAGGAAAGCCCTCTTATTGTAGGATTGGGCAGGGAAGAAAATTTCATTGCCTCAGATGTCCCTGCTGTATTGAGACATACTAAAAAGGTAATATATCTTGACGATGGAGAGGTAGCTGTTTTGACAAAAGACAATGTATGCATATTTGATTCAAATGGCAAACAAAAAAAGAAAAAGGCGGATTCTATTAAATGGACTGTCTCCAGCGCTCAAAAATCAGGATTTCCGCACTTCATGTTAAAGGAGATACACGAGCAGCCCAGGGTAATAAAGCAGATTATATCTTCTCGTGTGAAAAAGGGCTCCCAAATTTTTCTGGATGGTATAAATCTATCTGATGTCCAGATAAAAGATATTTCAAATATAATTATACTTGCATGCGGCACAGCATACCATGCAGGACTCGTCGGTAAATACATCATCGAGAGGTTCACGCGTATACCAACATTAGCAGATCTTTCTTCAGAATTTAGGTATAGGGAACCCATCATCAATAAAAATACCCTTGTGATAGCAATTAGCCAGTCTGGAGAAACAGCAGATACCCTGGCAGCTGTGAAAGAGGCAAAACAAAAGGGCGCCTATATTTTATCTATATGCAATGTCGTAGGTTCCAGTTTGGTTAGAATATCCGATGGCGTAGTCTATACCTATGCCGGCCCAGAGATAGGGGTTGCTTCTACAAAGGCATATACTGCACAGCTCGGCATTTTGTATTTACTGTGTTTTTATATTGCAGAAAAGAGAGGTTTATTAAAAAGAGAGCTAAAGCAGTATCTAATAAAGGAGTTTAGAAAATTGCCTGATATATTACAGGCTATATTAGACAATAAGAATTATATCAAGAAGATAGCCGGTAAACATCTGCATTTCGGTTCATTTTTATATCTGGGCAGAAATTTGAATTTTCCGACAGCCCTCGAAGGCGCCTTAAAGCTCAAAGAGATTTCGTATATACCTGCAGAGGGTTATGCCGCAGGGGAAATGAAACATGGGCCCATTGCCTTGATAGATGAATACAGGGCAGTTGTCTGCATTGTTCCAGAGTCGAGCACATATGAGAAGATGGTTTCCAATATTCAGGAGATCCGCGCTAGAAAGGGTAAGGTCATAATAGTTGCTACCGAAGGAGATGATGAGATAAAGAGATTTTCAAAGGAGGTTATATATGCCCCTAAGATAGATGAGATTTTTTCTCCCATTGTTACTGTCCTGCCATTACAGCTTTTGGCATATTACATTGCGGTAAGAAAGGGTTGCGATGTGGACCAACCGAGAAATCTGGCGAAGAGTGTTACAGTGGAATAAAAAAAGTTAGGTAACTATATACAATGCCTGGCACACTTTTCATAGTATCAACCCCCATAGGTAATCTAAAAGATATAACATTAAGGGCTATAGATACGCTTAAGGCAGTTGACTTAATTGCCTGCGAAGATACCCGGCACACAAGAAGGCTTCTTTCTCATTACGGAATAAATACCCCCACTACGAGCTATTTTGAACACAATAAGATAAGAAAGGGAGACTATTTAGTACGGCTCCTTAAAGAAGGCAAAAAGATTGCCCTTGTTTCTGACAGCGGTACACCCGGCATAAGCGACCCAGGCTTTAATATTATAAGGCTTGTAATAGAAAATAGCATTCCTCTTACTGTTATCCCAGGCCCATCTGCTCTTATATCAGCCTTAATTTTATCTGGCATGCCTACGGATAGTTTTTCGTTCCATGGTTTTTTGTCAAATAAAAGGGCAAAGAGGCGCAGGCAGCTTGAGCCGCTAAAAACACAAAAGAACACCACGGTATTTTATGAATCCCCTCATAGGATTTTAAAGACCCTGCATGATATATTAGATGTATTGGGAGACAGAGAAATTGTCATAGGCCGCGAACTTACAAAACTGTTTGAGGAAGTCCTTCGTTTTAAGGTTTCCGAAGCAATCCAGCATTTTACAAACAACCCTCCTCGCGGCGAATTTATCCTCGTCATAAAAGGCGCGTAATTTCTCCTTGACAGTATAGGAAAGTATAAAATACTTTCCTATACTGCTGGGGGAGCTCGAGGGGCTGCAGGCAGCCCCTCGAGGGGTAACAGTGGAGCCCTTGACATCAAAGATGTCAAGGGCGGAACGTCATAGGGGCGGAAGCCCCTTTGAACAAGAAAATTCCGAATCAAAGTCATTCCGGTAGTGAGGAATTTTCTTGACAACATAGGGCAGCCTGTTTAC
>CAZDNS010000135.1:0-2916 GCA_964506845.1 uncultured Planctomycetia bacterium
GCCGGTTGAGATAAAGGTTGCCTTCTGGGGTGCGCCAGAAGATATAGAGATAATAAAATCAGTTGTTAGCCAATGGCAAATTAAGCATCCTGATATAAAAGTAAGATTAGAACATACCCCCTACCCCGGATATCTCAGCAAAATCCTCGTCCGTATCGCAGGCGGAGCCCCTCCTGATATAATATGCGTGGAGACAAATCTTTTTGTGAGTTTTTATTACAAGGAGATTTTTCTTGATATGGCGCCGTTCATTAAGCAGGATACAGAATTTAAATTGGAAGATTTTTTTCCTGAAGTGGTGGATAGATTTTCAAGGAATGGCAAGATATATGGCATACCGCGCGATACCGCGCCATTTGCGTGCATATTCTACAATAAAAAACTCTTTGACGAGGAAGGCATTCCTTATCCCAGCGATGAATGGAGCTGGTCAGACCTTTTAGATAAGGCAAAAAAACTTACAAAGATTGAGGCCGATAAAGTAGTCCGCTATGGTTTCTATGGATGGGCATGGCAGAATTTCGTATATTCAAACGGCGGCAAAATTGTGGATAATGTCAAAAATCCCACAAAATGCCTTTTGGCAGATCCCAAGACTATTGAAGGTATAAAGTTTTACGTGGATTTAATACATAAATATAAGGTAGCTCCCGCGCCCCTTGATTTAGGGAATCTGGGAATCGGCGCCCAGCAACTCTTTATGAGCGGAAGGCTTGCCATGTTTTCTTCCGGGATCTGGGAGACGCCTATTCTTAGAAAGATAAAGGATTTTGACTGGGATGTCGCTATGTTTCCCAAGGGGCCGTCAGGAATAAGGGGTTTTGGGACAGGTGGTTCTGCGTATTGCATTCTTAAAACCACCAAACACCCGAAAGAGGCCTGGGAGGTTATAAAGTGCCTTGCAGGAAGAGACGCTCAAATCAGGATGGCTGATGAAGGGCTTGCGCAGCCCGCTATAAGGGATTTATCCGAGGGAGAACACTGGGCAAAAAGCCCAAAAAAACCCTTGAATAAGCAGATGTTAAACGAGGCGGTTAAGTATGTAACATATGACCCATTTCACCCGGGCTGGAGAGAAATACAGGATTTGTATATAGGCCAGGAGTTTGACTTGGTGTTTAACGACACGGAAAAAGCAGAGGACGCGGTTAATAAAATCCTGCCAAAGATAAACGAGATGTTAAGAACACCTATAAAATAAAGTAAGGAATATTTATAAAAATGGACGAGGTATTAATGGACAACAAGGTGGATATCCAGACAAGTAAGGATAGAAATTTTGAAACGGAATACGGTTATTTTTCCGGAGACGGAAGAGAATTTATTATCACCACGCCTTTTACTCCAAGGCCATGGATAAATGTCCTCTCAAACGGCGATTATAGCCTTATAATATCGCAGGCAGGAGGCGGTTATTCCTGGAGGGGAAATTCTAACCTTACAAGGATTACTACCTGGGTTCAGGATTTAGTAAGGGATAACTATGGAAAGTTTGTGTATATACGGGATAACCTAGACGGCTCTTATTGGTCAGTGGGGTATAAGCCGGTATGCAAGCCATATACCTTCTATGAGACAAGACACGGCATAGGTTATTCGGTAATCACAAATATAACAAATGGGATAAACGCTGAGGTTAAATTCTTTGTGCCAAAGGATGAGCCACTTGAGATATGGCATCTTAAAATAAAAAATGAATCGGCAATATCAAGAAACTTAAGTTTATTTACCTATCTTGAGTGGTGTTTGGGAGGCGGTCTTGATACCCACAGGGAGTTTCAGAAGACATTTATTTCGACAGAATACAATGATGAGACTGGGTATATACACGCCAAAAAGAAACCAGCGCTTGTCCCAAGGTTTATAAGCACAGGGTTTATTGAACTTCCAGGAGAGGGCTTTCATTCTTCAAGCCTAAAACCCACTTCCTATGAAGCGGATAAAGAGGCCTTTCTGGGAAATCTTGGTGATTTTCACAACCCACGGGCACTTAAAGAGAGTAGATTAAGCTGCCTTACTGGCAAATGGAATGATTCAATTGCCTCCTTAAAGATAGATTTGGAACTTGCACCCGGCGAAGAAAAGGAAATAGTATTTACCCTTGGAGAAAGCAAGGATAAGAAAGAAATTGAAAGGCTGGTTAAAAAATATAAAGACCCGCAGAATGCCAAAGTAGAGTTCGATAAAGTAAATAAATTCTGGCGCGATTTATTTTCAGGACTCGAGGTTGAAACACCGCAAAAATACTTAGATTTTTCAGTAAATACCTGGCTAAAATATCAGGCGATTTCCGGCAGAATCTGGGCAAGGGCTGCATATTTTCAGCAGAGCGGAGCATACGGTTTCAGGGATCAGCTACAGGATAGCCAGGTATTTCTACCCCTTGAGCCTAAACTTACGAAAAAGCAGATTTTATTACACGCCAGCCACCAATTCAAGGATGGCGCAGTATTCCACTGGTGGCATCCTGTTGTAGAAATAGGTCCCAAAACGAATATGACAGATGATTTCCTATGGCTTGTATTCTTAACCCTGAGTTATATCGAGGAAACACTTGATTTTTCTATACTCGATGAAAAGGTAAGGTTTGTAGATGGTCCCCAGGTTAGTTTATATATTCATTGTATAAAGGCGTTTGACCTAGTCCTATCCAGATTCAGTAAGCGCGGCCTTCCGCTAATAGGAGAGGGAGACTGGAATGACGGCTTAAGCAATGTTGGCCCTAAGTGGAGGGGCGAGAGTGTGTGGTTAGGGCATTATCTATATGGACTTCTTTTAAGATTTGTTCCTATTTGCGAGAAAAAGAAGGACAAAAAAAGAGCAAGGTTATATCTTAAAAGAGCGGAGAGATTAAAGGCCAGCCTCAACCGCTACGCCTGGGACGGCTCCTACTTCATAAGAGCCACAAAGGATGAC
>CAZDNS010000136.1:0-2905 GCA_964506845.1 uncultured Planctomycetia bacterium
GCGCTTATCAGGGCTAAAAGAAGGCTGCCTGCAATAAGCAAACCTAACTTTATCAGGGTAAAATGCTTTTCAAATAAGGTTATCCTGTTAAACTCTAAGTCAAAATATAGTGTGCCGGTCGTAGGCTTAATACCTTCTTTCTGGCTTGCTTCCATTGGATTAAACCATACCGGCTCAGCTTTCGCCTGACTAACCGTTACCGGGCTTACTACAAATACCACCTCTTTTAAACCACCTATGGTATTCCAGTTAATAAGTTCCCGCACAGAGTTCCAGCCGGGCTTAAGCGAAAGCGTAATTACCTGCATATCCAGCCTTCCCTTGAGCTCTACCCTAACTGAGATTTGCTCTGTTTGAGCAGTTTCAGGCACATTGACGCCTATCCTGATTGCATCTGTTGTATCCCCACTAAGACTGGAGGGATAGCTCTTTGTCCATACGCCTATAATTGAACTGGGGGGAATTGAATAATCAAATTTAAATACATCTTTGTGAAGGGTGTCGTCGCTTGCGCGGGTAAGCTTGCCCTGACCAGGGCCGATGTTAAACACCCCTTTTTCTCTGGCATCCCAGATACCAAAGGAGGGGGATTCTTCAGCCGCTTCCGCAGCAAAAACAGAAGCAGTTGTTAGAATAGCAAGGCTCAATGCTGTAATATAACAAAGGGGGAGATTCTTATTACTTCGCATTGCAGTGTATATAACCTAAGTTTTGTATTTCTTTGGACATTTTAAAATATGCGGAGCCCTTCAGCATATCCCTCGCGACTTGGCTCGCCTCGTGCCGAGGAATAGAACGCATGGCACTCGGTGCCGAGGCGGGATGGTGAGTCCTTCGACTCGTCTCACTCGCTCAGGATTATCCCGAGCGAAGTCGAGGGACGAAGTCGAACCAAAGCCCGGTGATTTCTGCGAGGGATTAAATTTTACCTTAAATTAAAATCCTCTGCAATAGATTTTGTTGGGGAATATATTAAGGGATTTAATTTGTTACTTAAAATTATGCAAATAGTATAGTTCTCTAACTAAAATGCCTCTTTTGACTCAATATCCGTAAGATTATTTAAAATTTTGTCAGTAATCGTATATTTTGGAATTCTCAAGTTAAATAGCATAATATTACTCCAGCGAATGACAACCTAAATAACAACCGATTCTATATTCTTTTCCATAACCCGCATTTAAGTGTCACATAAAAAGTAGAGTTAAATATCTTAACTTTAACGTTGTCAAAAATTGGTCTAAAATATGGCTTTGGTAAATCATGATACCTAAAATTCCCCGTCGCTTTATCTAAAATAGCTTTATAGAAATTATGCCCCATATCTGTTTCTTCTTTCTTGCGCGCATATGAAGCAAAAACCATACCGTAAATATTACGTGATTTAGAAACCAAATTAACGCTAAAGCTACCATGTCTCGGATTCTCAAAAGCATGCAGTTGTTTTTTTAATTCTTTTAAGGTAGTTACTACCTCATCTGTTGCATTAGATGCCCACGCCCTATGGATATTTCTAACATATTTTGCTTCAATCATTCCATATATCTTAGGACTTGCCATATTCCCTTTGAGCAAGCAGATATCTACTTTCTGCTGACCTTTATTACCAACATTTGTAATTGCAAACTGTCCTTTCTTATGGACAAAATAGATAAACTCTTTTACAAGAAAATCTTCAATTCTGCCGGTTAACTGCAGGAACGCTATTTTTTCTTTCTGCTTTACGAGATATTTTAAAAATGAATAGTATAAATGTGTTATACCCATAATTACAATCTGCCTCAGGCGTTACCGATTGTTCACCTGAGCGTCAAGGTTAACCCTTCGAAGTGCTCATGAATAAATCGAACCATCCCTCGACGCGGCCTTTCTCTACGCTCAAGGCCTTGCTCGGGACTTGTTCTCCGCGCTCGCCTAGTAAAACTCTCCTTACTAACGGTGAGCAAGCGAGCCAAAGGCGAGCGCGTCGAACCGCTGCCCCGCGTGGACTCGAACCACGATTAACTGATCCAGAGTCAGTCGTGCTACCATTGCACTACAGGGCAAAATAGTTTCTGAAATTGATTAATTTTTTAAATCTATAAACCTCATTCCTTTTAGCTAATCGAATATAATTACGACCAGATTGGGGTTTAAACCCAATCTTTAGCAAAGCGTTATATACATTTTCACGTAACTTTACACAGTTATTTTTGAATTCTATGTATTGGGCATAATTTTCTTTATCTTCCTGAAAACATCCATCTGTTTCAAACAATCCTTTTAGGCATCTTATTGTATAGTTCTTCTCCGAAAAAATCCACAATGGGATACCTACATTATTCTTTATCTTATCTCCTATGGGCATGTATAATCGCTTGGCGATTTGACATTGATATAAATTTATAGAAACGGCTTGTTTTCCTTTACGTTTAACCACTGACGGTCCTTTCCTAAACACACTTTTAATTAAATAAATAATATGCTGTATATAATGAATATCGTTTGAATTAATGGTGATTCTTAAATTTTCTGTCCTAGGGTGTTTATATAAATTCCCATCTCCCAGAATTATACCAATTAACTCTGCAAGATTGCTATTTCGTCTTAATTTGCGATAAAGAATCTGTTTAGTCATCGGGGTAAGGTTATTTCTTAGGCGAAGCGCTCTTTGGTGCTTTTACCTCCTGTCCGGATTCTATTATAACCTTATTTATAACATCCTGCGCCTTTTCCTGTGCCTTTAAGCAATGCATAAAACCGAACCATCCGGCAATTATCACAAAAGACATACTTAAGAGCCAGCCGCGTTTAACTACAAATGAAAGTGCGCTTTCGCCTTCTGGCATATTTTATTAATTAATTCGGTTTAATTCGGGGTTTAATTCGGGACACATCCTATTTATTCCGATGCTGTTAAATACAT
>CAZDNS010000137.1:0-2764 GCA_964506845.1 uncultured Planctomycetia bacterium
AGGAAGATGGTTAGAAGAATGGCATTAGCGGTAGTAATAAGTTTTGTATGCGTTAGCCTTGTGTTTGCAGCAGACACTCTGCTTATAGATGATTTTAACTCTGCAGAAAAGCCGAACAGAATCGGCGGAGACCTCGGCGTCTGGAATAAGGACCCGGAAGATGCAAGCCAGGGCTGCGCTATGACCTTTGACGGAGCAGTAAAGAACAAAGACAAGGGTTATTCCCTTAAACTTGAATACGATGTAGACTCGCCTAACGCCGCCTACTGCGGATACTGGACCAAACTACAAAAGGCGGATTTTTCAAAGCGTAAGAATTTAGTCATAAATATAAAGGGAGACGAGAAAACAGATTTTACCACACAGGTGAAACTGGAGCTTAAAAATTCAAGGCAGGAGGCAGGCACTTATTTACTCTCCGGCATAAGCAAGAACTGGAAGGAGTTTGTTATTCCTCTTTCTGAATTTAACGGTTTAACAGACCTATCCTCTATGGAAGAGTTTGTCATAACCTTCGATGACATAAATGTAACCGTTAAAAAAGGCTGTATCTACGTAGACGATATATCTGTTAATTAGAGCTTTAAAAAGCCCTGTACCGTATGGTGCAGGGCTTTTTATTTTCCAGACCAGATGAAAAAAATCTATTTAATAATAGCATTTATTTATATTTTTAGTCATCCGCTATTTTCCTTTTGCGAAGAGCCGCTTAAGAAGGTAATGATTGCAGATTTTGATTCAGGGAGCCTTACGAATAATTTGAACGGTTCTTCCGGAGCCTGGGCGCTCGATACAGGCCTAAAAGACAGAATATGTAAGCCGACCCTGAGTTCCGATGTGCGTATAGGAGACAAGGGTTTTTCATTAAAGTTGGCGTATAATGTTTTTGCACCGTGGAGCGAAAAAGCAGTAAACGGTTTTTGGACTAAACTGAATTCTTTGGATGCTTCAGATTTTGACCATTTCGAATTTTATGCAAAGGGGGATATCCGCGAGGGTTTTCCTACCAGTTTCAAGATAGAAATAAATAAATATCTCAATAAAGAAACAGGCGAGATGTTAAGCGCTAGTTTTATAATAACCAACCTGACAGGCGAGTGGCAGAAATTTTCAATACCCTTTAACAAGATGACAGGTATAACCGACTGGAGGGAGCTTCAGGAGTTTGTGGTGGTTTTTCAGAATAGAAGACTCGATAAGAAGATGGGCGCTATATATATAGATGAGATAGCCTTTGTTAAAACTGGAAATCCCGGGCCAAGCCAGTTTGACCAGGTTCCCTGGCCAAGGGGAAAACTCCCCGAGGGAACAAAACTCTCAAACCTGGAGTATGCAAGGTTTCAGATAGCCCGTTTAAACGGCTATCCCAGAAAACTTTACCAGAAAAGAAAGTTTCCTAAAGAGGATAAGAAATTCTTGCTTGAGATAGCAAGGGATACCTGGAGGTATTTCGAGAATACCGTAGATAAAGACTCTAATCTTGTGCTTGATTATATAGAGTTTTCTAAAGACTCCGCACTGAATGAAAATACAAAAATTGGCGATTATACGAACGTGACAAACATAGGACTGTATTTTATGTGCACAGTATCGGCATATGAGCTTGGGTTTATCAAGAAGGATACCGCAATAGCGCTTATACATAAAACGCTGGATACGTTAGAAAAACTTGAGACCTACAAAGGTTATTATTATAATTATTACGATACAATGATGCTTTTCAGGACTACCTACTTTGTCTCACTTGTTGATTCCGGCTGGCTTGTAGCGGGCCTGATTGTGGCAAAAGAGGCTTTTAGCGAGGATGCAGAACTTGCCAAAAGGTGCCAGAGACTTATAGACAGACAGGACATGTCTCTATTCTATGACCCTGTAGAAGGCCAGTTCTATCACGGGCTTTGGGATAATCTGGATGTTTTTTCCGAATATCATTATGGGACCCTTTATTCTGAGGCGCGCATAAGCAGCCTTATAGCATTAGGGAAAAAGGAGGTACCTTTAGAGCATTGGTTTATGATGCACAGGACTATGCCTGAGGCCTGGAGATGGCAGTCACAGGTTCCCAAGAACAGAACAAAAAAAGAATACAGGGGTTATAATTTTTACGGTGGATATTATGAATATGAGGGAATAAAATTAGTCCCGAGCTGGGGTGGGAGTATGTTCGAGGCGCTTATGCCAACCTTAGTGATAGACGAAAAGAATATGGCAAAAGAGAGTTTTGGTTTAAATGATTTAAATCATATTCTTGCGCAGGTTAAGTTTGCCAAGGAGGAAAGGGGTTTTCCTGTATGGGGATTTTCCCCTTCTAGCGACCCTGATGGTACTTACGCTGAATACGGAGCAAGGCCCTGCGGGATAAAACCCTACAAGGAAACCGCAGTAACCCCCCATGCGGCATTCCTGGCGCTGGAGTTTGTGCCTGAGGAGGCAATAAAGAATATCAGAAAGATGCTTAAGTTGTATAATATTTACGGAGAATACGGCTTTTTTGATGCGGTTAACCCACAGACTAAGAAGGTTGCGCTGAAATATATGTGCCTTGACCAGGCGATGATTCTGGTGGCGATAAATAACTATTTAAACAACGGCTCTATCCGGAAGCATTTCCACAAGAACCCCTACATAAAGAATACGGAATATCTGCTCGCAAGTGAGAACTTTTTTGAATAATCCCGGATTTTTCCTGCCCGCAAGGCGGGCGAGAAAAATCCGCCTCGAGCGAAGCGAGAGACCGCTCGGTCAAATTCAACGAGAATTTGAC
>CAZDNS010000138.1:0-2747 GCA_964506845.1 uncultured Planctomycetia bacterium
TGATTATATTATATAATCATCATAATGTCAAGTGAAAATATGCTGACTGTCATTTAAGAATTAAAAGTGAACAGATATAGTTAAATTTAAAGTTTAAAAGTGAACAGCTAAAAAGCTATAATCTGACCCTAAAAAAGGAGGGTGAGATTATGGCTAAGCAATTGCATAAAAAGTTCGCAGATTCGCAGGTCAAAGAGCTTATTGAACGCTATTTAAAAAAGGAAATTGAGCGAAAATATATCCAGGAGATACTGGGTATTAGACAAACTAGATTCTTCGCTCTAGTAAAAAATTACCGTAGTAATCCTGAAAAATTCTCAGTTAAGTATGTAAGAACAATAAAAACGCGAGGTATTCCTCAAAGCATTGAAAAGAATATTATCAAAGAGCTAAAAGTGGACAAAGGTCTTATAGAGAATAAAGATGTTCCTTTAGGCCGTTACAATTACAGTTACGTCAAAACGCGGCTTGAAAAAGAATATAACCAGAGAGTCTCTTTACCCACGATTATCGATAGAGCCAAAAAGCATGGCTTTTATCTCAAAAAGAAGCCTAACAAAAAATTGCATGATCGCGAGGTCATTACCAATTATGCCGGAGAGCTCATACAGCATGATTCGTCATTACATCTGTTTAGCCCCCTTGCCCGCATGAAATGGTATCTCATAACGTCTATAGATGATTTTAGCCGCTTTTTGCTATATGCTATGCTGTTACTGAAAGAGACGACATGGGCTCATATATTCGCTTTACAGACGGTGTTTTTGAAGTACGGACTTCCTTATTCGTATTATGTGGATAGCCACCGTATCTTTCGATTCGTGCAAGGAAGGGACTCAATATGGCGTAAGCACTACCTCTTAACCGATGATGTAGATACACAGTGGGAACAAGTTATGGATGACTGCGGTGTTAAGGTTATTTCGGCTTTATCGCCTCAGGCTAAAGGCAAGGTTGAAAGACCTTACGGCTGGCTTCAGGATAGGCTCATAAGGACCTGCGTTAGGGAAAATGTTACTGACATACGATGTGCCCAACGCGTCCTAATGCGCGAAGTCCACAGATATAACTATGAGCAGGTACATTCTACTACTCAGGAAGTTCCATATTATCGTTTTCAAAGAGCGCTTAAAGAGAAAAAGTCTTTATTTAGAGAATTTGCTATTAAACCACCTTACGAATCGGCCAAAGATATATTCTGTTTACGGATGCAGAGAATTATCGACCCTTACAGAAAAATATCTATCAAGAACTTACAGCTTAAAGTCGCTAACGCTACGCCAAGAGACACCGTGAATCTTCGTATTTACCCCATGTCTAATGGCGTATCCGAGGTTAGATTCTGGTGCCATAATAAACTTCTTGATGTCCAAAGAGCCAAAACTAGTGATTTAGGTATTGTGCACTTTTAAATTTTAAATTGTTCACTTTTAAAATTTAGCTAACAGGGTTTTTTATATGTGTTGTATGATATTTCAATTGTCCACTTTTTTGATATTTCAATTGTCCCTTGTTATTGGACTAATTTATGCTTAATAATTACTCTACCGCAGGATTCTATGAATAGGGTATCACCCCTAAGACGCGTCCAGACGCGGCATTTAAGGTATCCCGGTGGAATCCTGTAGAGATTGCCATAATAAGATATTGTTGAGTCAAGATATACCCTTCTTGGTTCTTCATGGACAAGAAGATGTTGCAATTCATGCTTGCTCTTTCTAATCTTTGAAGGCCTGTAATAATAGCTTGGCGTATGGTTTGAGATAGCCCTTGATTTAAAGCCATAGTTAAAGCCCTGTATCCATAAAGAGAACCTTTCGTTTAATTCTTCTATTGTTTTACAACCGAAGTTTTCAAGGACAAAGTCTCTTTGAACAAAATGGAATCTGCGTTCAAGCTTGCCTTTTGTCCTGGGCTTTCTACCGTAGATAATCTCTATGTTTAAGCCTTTAAGATAATCTTGGTAATCAGATATGCCAATCTTGCTTGCTGACTTAAACTGAGTGCCTTTGTCTGAGAGAATGGCTTTCGGTATACCATACTGCATAAAGGCTCTGTAAAGACATGCAAAGACCATTACTTTAGACGGAGATTTAACCCACAGGCCTGTCAATATGAACCTTGAACGGTCATCCTTGATAAGGATAAGATGCATATATCCAAGTTGTGGGAGTCTCATTTTACCCATTATATCTATTTGCCAAAGATCATTAGGCCTTTTGGCCTCAAAGTGTGTTATAGGCTTAATGGGTGGTAGAGTAACCCTGTTAAGTTTGTGTTTAACAAGATAAAACCAGATTGTTCTTTCGCAGACTTTAAGCTTTAATCTATCTCTTATGAATCTTGCTGAACGATGAAGGCCTTCTCGTTTAGATTGAACTATGTTTAGCTCATCTTTTAAAGTTATCTTACGGTTATGACCTGTTCTTTTATCCTTTAGGCCTTCTGGACCAAAGACTAAAAACTTCTTGGCGTAGCGCGATATTGTCTTCAAAGATTTGCGGAGTTTTAAAGCAGCCTCGCTTCTAGATGTTTTATTAGCTATAACCTTTGAAATTAGCTCTTTTTTAAATTCAAATTCTTCTTGTCCCATATTTACCTCCTTTTCAAGCAATATAATCTTACTTAAAAGGAGATAAAAGGGACATTTTAAATATCAAAGAACTAGGACATTTTAAATATCATACGACAGGTTTAATCATGCTGTCAAGAACTTTGCTGACTTTCAGAGTTAGTAAATCTTATGT
>CAZDNS010000139.1:0-2583 GCA_964506845.1 uncultured Planctomycetia bacterium
ATTGAAGGACGAGTATGATAGCAATCTTACCATTGATGCTATCAACCTTGCGGAATTAGAAGGCAAAGAGATAATCTTTGGCGAGCACTGTCTTGCCTGTGCTGCGGGTTCAGGTTCAAGTTGCCAGGGTGCGTTAGATTTGTCAAAACAAGATACGGTTCAACAAAACGTAAAGCGCTTTTATCAGGACGCAGTGATAAGGCCTAAAAAGGAACTCTGTTGTCCGAACAGTTATGAGAAAGAAGATATAGCATATATTCCTAAGGAGGTATTAGAGGTTTCTTATGGATGCGATAGCCCTATTAGTCTGGCACAACCAACGCAGGGAGAAGTAGTTGTGGATTTAGGCTGCGGCGCGGGTATCGACTGTTTCATTACCGCTAAAAGAGTAGGCATTTCAGGGAAGGTTATCGGCGTGGATATGACTGAAGAGATGCTAATCAAAGCCAATAAGGCCCTGGAGTATGTATCGGGTAAATTAGGATTTTTAAATTGTGAATTTAGACAAGGGTTTTTGGAAGATATCCCGGTTGAATCTGAATCAATAGATTTGGTGACCTCGAATTGCGTATTGAATTTAGCTTCTGACAAATCCAAAGTGTTTAGAGAAATTCATAGAATCTTAAAAGACGGCGGCAGATTTGTTATCTCTGATATCGTTAGCAATAAAGAAGTGCCCCTTTTTATGAAGGAAGACCGGAAACTATGGGGGGAATGCATATCAGGGGCATTAACTCAAAATGAATTTTTGTCCAACGCAAAGGATGCGGGATTTTATGCCTTAGAGATTTTGAAAAATTTTAAATACAAGGAAGTGGAAGGCATACAATTCTGCTCTATTACGGTGCGAGGATATAAATTAAAAAAAGGTAAAGATTGCGTCTATATAGGCCAATATGCTACATATCTCGGGCCTTATTCAGAGGTTCGCGATGACGATGAGCATATATTTCCTCGTGGCATCGCGATAGAGGTCTGTACCGATACCGCTAATAAACTTAAAAGAATTCCCTATGCTGGGCAGTTTATGCTCACAGATGTAAAGAAAGACGGCGCGCCTAATCCTTGTTGCTCATCCGATGAAAATAATCCCAAATTTTGCAATTAGGAATATTGCAAAATTTGCCCCAAAGGGGTCGACCGAGGAAATCTCGAAGAGATTTCCGAGTGCTTGTCGAGGTAATCCCGGATTTTTCATTGCACCTTTTCGTGCAAGGGCAAAATTTGGGATACCTCGCTAAGCAGTCCAAATCCATTCGGATTTGGACTAGCGCCCCCTCGCTATCGCTCGGGGCGGATTTTTCTATTGAAAAATCCGGGATAATAAAACTTGTTGTTAGAAAAATATGCTTTCGGACAATGTTCTGATTATTTTTGTCAAATATCCACAGGCTGGTTTTGTCAAGACAAGATTAGCCAAAGAAATAGGCAAAAAGAACGCAAGCGAGCTTTACCGTTTATTCGTAGAGACACTTTTGAGCCGGATAAAAGATAAGAGTTTTACAAGGGTAATATTTTATTCCCCTATCTCCAAAAGAAATGAGATAAAGAGGTGGTTGGGAGATGATTTGGCTTTATCTCCCCAAAAGGGCAGAGGCTTAGGAGAGAGATTATCGTGCGCCTTTAGGCTCGCCTTCAAAAATGGAGCAAAAAGGGTTGTGGTTATCGGAACAGATAGCCCTGCCCTAAATAAAAAGATAATCCTTGATGCCTTTAAAAAATTAAAAGAGACACAATGTGTATTAGGGCCGGCATTTGACGGCGGCTATTATCTGGTAGGCTTAACCTCTTTCCATAAAGAGATTTTTCAGCGTATAGACTGGAGCTCGGATAATGTATTTAAGCAAACCTTGAAAGCAATAAAAAAATCAAGGATCGGTTTTAGTTTATTAGATAAACAACTCGACATAGATAATAAAGGCGACCTGCATACCTTCTGCTGTGGCCTATCAGAGATTTATGAAGCAGAGCCTGCAGGATTAGCCCCACTTGTAAATTTCATAAGTAGAGAGCCGTTTACGCGGTTATGAAGGAAAGAATCTTATTTCTATGCACAGGAAATTCTGCGAGAAGCCAGATGGCAGAGGGATTCCTAAGGCATTTGGCAGGCGATAGATTTGAGGCATTTAGTGCTGGCGTTAATCCCACACAATTAAATGCCTTAGCTGTTAAAGTGATGAGCGAAATAGGTGTTGATATTTCAAAGCAGAGGTCTAAATCGGTAAAAGAATTCTTAGGCCAGAAATTGGATTATGTGATTACCGTCTGCGATAATGCGAAACAAACCTGCCCAGTATTTCCTGGTCATTATGAAAAACTGCATTGGAGTTTAGAAGATCCCGCCGAAGCACAAGGAACAGAAGAAGAAAGACTTTTGGTTTTTAGAAAAGTAAGGAATCAAATTAAAGAAAACGTTTTGCAATTTTTGGAGCTGACCAAAGATAAAGCGAATCTCAAATGTCCTCATTGTGGCCATATCCAAGACGTCATTATCCCTCAAAACGCCTGTTTGCATTTCTATAAATGCGAATCTTGTCATAGAACAATTACGCCTACCACAGGCAGCTGTTGCGTAATATGTGC
>CAZDNS010000140.1:0-2538 GCA_964506845.1 uncultured Planctomycetia bacterium
TAGGCGCAGGTGTAATAAGCGAGATAATTGCGTAGTACCTTATCTACAAAATAAGAGTTGTATATTGCACAGATGAACACAGATGAAAAGATACAGATTGGCACAGATTTTGCTATTGGAATCTGTGCTCATCTCGCGGTTTTTATCTTGTGCCCATCTGTGTAAAATATCGAACCATTATTTAAGTGACAGAGCAACATAGTCTTATATGCGTGAATTAATAACCCTAGCATGCAGTATATGTAAAAGGAGAAGCTACTCTACTACAAAAAATAAGAAGACAAACCCTGATAGATTAGAGCTTAAAAAGTTTTGTAGGTTTTGTAAAAAACATACATTACATAAGGAAGTTAAGTAAGCGTCTGTTTTAAAGCCAATTTTTAAGGGCTCTTTAACTAAAAATTAAGGCCCAAAAGGAGGCGGTTTAAAAGGCCTGTAGCTCTAATGGCTAGAGCAACGGACTCCAAATCCGTGAGTTGGGGGTTCAAGTCCCTCCAGGCCTGCCAGAAATAAAATTAATAGGGAATACAGACGCGATGAGTCGGGGGCCAAAAAATGCTCCTGCTCGTCGCGTTTATTTTGCTGGACATAAAAAGATGTTTAAAAAAATCGTCAATTTTCTGAATGAGGTGAAAATAGAATTCAAAAAGGTAGACTGGTCCACCAAAGAGGAACTTGCGGGTTCGACAACCGTGGTTATTGTAACTACGCTTCTTCTTGCGCTGTTTGTAGGGTTGGTTGACGCACTGCTGTCTGCGGTTGTAACAGTGATTTTCAGGATATTTTAGAGATGGAAAAAAAGTGGTATGTAATTCATACTCTGACAGGTCAAGAGGATAAGGTAAAAAATAACATAGATAAAAGAATTAGTCAGGGAGAACTGAAGGATTTGGTAAGTCAGGTCTTGGTGCCGACTGAGAAGGTTTCAGAGGTTAAGGACGGAAAAAAGAGAATTTCACAGAGAAAATTTTTCCCCGGATACGTGCTGGTGGAGATGGAGTTAAATGAAAACAGCTGGTATTTTATACGAAATATACCGGGGGTAACCGGTTTCATATCCTCTGGCTTAAAACCCATTCCCCTGGGGCAAGAGGAAATTGCTAATATTCTAAAACAAACAGAGGAGAAGAAAGAGAAACCGACCCCCAAGATTATTTTTGAAAAGGGAGAAGCGGTAAAGGTTATAGAAGGCCCGTTTACCAATTTTAACGGCACAGTCGAAGAGATAAATCCCAATAAAGGGAAATTAAAGGTTTCGGTCGCTATTTTTGGCAGAACCACTCCCGTTGAATTAGAATATTGGCAGGTGGAGAAGATTTAATCTAGGATGGCTAAAAAAGTAGTTGCGCAGATAAAATTGCATGTTCCTGCTGGTCAGGCAAACCCGGCACCGCCGGTAGGTCCTGCCCTTGGTCAGCATGGGCTGAACATTATGGAATTTTGCAAAGCCTTTAACGAACAGACAAAGGAAAGGGCAGGGCTTATTTTACCCGCGGTTATAACCGTTTATGAAGACAGGACATTTACCTTCATAATAAAAAGTCCGCCATCTTCTATATTGCTTAAAAGAGCCTGTGGAATTGCAAAGGCTTCAGGCACCCCCAATAAAGAAGCCGCAGGAAAGGTAACTAAGGCGCAGGTAAAGGAAATTGCCCAGACAAAATTAAAGGATTTAAACACTCAGGATTTAGAGCGGGCTATTAAAATCATCGAGGGTACTGCAAGGAGCATGGGAATAGAGATTGTGGAGTAGTTATGGCAGTTCTTACAAAGCGTAGAAAAGAAATATTAAAGTTTTTTGAACCCGACAAGGCATACGCCATAGAGGAGGCGGTGTCTGTTTTAAAGAAATCTCCAAGGGTAAAGTTTGACGAAACCGTGGATATAAATATCAAACTGGGCGTTGATCCCAAGCAATCCGACCAGATGGTAAGGGGTACGGTTGTTCTTCCGCACGGCACAGGCAAGAAGAAGAGGATACTGGTGTTCTGTAAAGGCGAAGCGGCAAAATTTGCAAAAGAGGCAGGCGCAGATTACGTGGGAGATATGGACCTGATAGAAAAGATAAATTCAGGCTGGCTTGAATTTGATGTAGCAATCAGCACCCCTGAAATGATGAGGGATGTAGGAAAGCTGGGGAAGATCTTAGGCCCAAGAGGGCTTATGCCGAATCCCAAGACCCAGACTGTATCCGAGGATGTAAAAAAGGTAATCTCAGATGTTAAGGCTGGGAAAGTGGAATTTAAAATGGATAAACAGGCAAATGTGCATCTGGGCATAGGAAAGCTCTCTTTTGACGAACAAAAACTCCTGGAAAATGCAAAGGCGGTTATAGAGGCAATTGCGCATGCAAGGCCTGCATCCCTAAAAACCAAATTTGTTAAAAGCATATATATCGCAAGCACGATGGGTCCAGGTATAAGGTTGGATTTAAACCAGTTAAATATTGAATGAGGGGTCGGCGTGTTTTTTATATGTTTTTCCGACCCCTCATCCCGAGCGAAGCGAGGGATCTCAAAGATCCTTCGGCCTTACGGC